>CAXQZM010000037.1:0-10170 GCA_964228455.1 Alphaproteobacteria bacterium
TTACAGCCCCCCACCGAGTCCTACACACGCTTTATATATCGCCTCTCAAAGCATTAGCCGTTGATATCGAGCGAAACCTACAGAACCCCTTAAGGGAAATGGGTCTCGCCAATTCAATTACTGCGGAAACTCGCACCGGAGATACCCCCCAAAGCAAAAAGACTCGCCAAAGAAGAGATCCACCTAACTTACTTATGACAACCCCAGAAAGTTTGGCTTTACTGCTGTCTTACCCCGATGCCTCAGAATTCTTCGGATCCTTGCGATGCATAATTCTCGATGAAATTCATACATTGGCCCCCACGAAGAGAGGCGATTTACTTGCCCTTGGGCTAGCCAGGCTGCACAGTTTAGCGCCGTCGGCAAGGCGTGTGGGATTAAGTGCAACTGCTGCCAACGAAGTTTATCTAATGGAGTGGCTCAGTAGCAATAGACGCTCAAAAGCTTCTCCGTCTCTGATAAAAGGACCTCCCGGACCAGATCCAGAGATTAAAATATTAGATATCCCTGAGACTTCAGAAACACAAATGCCATGGGCTGGGCACATGGCTCTCTACGCGATGGAGCAAGTAATGAAGGAAATTACTTCCCATCAAACAACCTTGGTATTTGTTAACACAAGAGCACAAGCTGAACTGGTCTTCCAGGAGCTTTGGCGTCTTAATAACGATGATTTTGCAATTGCTCTCCATCACGGATCTTTGAATCCAGCACAGCGTCGAAAAGTAGAGGCTGCCATGGCACGCAACGAACTGAAAGCAGTAGTTGCCACTGCCTCCCTGGACCTAGGAATTGATTGGGGCCAAATTGACTTAGTTATTCAAGTCGGCGCGCCCAAAGGCATTTCTAGACTGTTACAAAGAATTGGCCGTTCAAACCACCGGTTTGGCGAACCATCAAAAGCCATCTTGGTCCCCGCATCAAGATTTGAAGTGTTAGAATGTAACGCGTGCATAAGTGGTATTCTTGCTAATGATCTAGATGGAAATATTCGCGAAGAAGGAGGCTTAGATGTGCTTTCTCAGCATATTGTCGGAATGGCCTGTTCGGCCCCCTTTGAGCCTGAATTACTCTACAAAGAAATTATCAAGGCGAAACCTTATTGGGAATTAAGCTGGCAAGACTTCATCGACGTCCTCAGCTTTGTAAGAGACGGCGGCTATGCTTTAAAAGCATATGAACAGCATAAGCGCCTGGTGCCGCATAAAAATGGTGGACTTACGATCCGTAATGAAAAACATGCTCAACGTTATCGAATGAATGTTGGAACTATTGTTGAGGCAACAAATTTAAGGGTTATTCATTCAAAGAAAGGCTATTTAGGAGAGGTTGAAGAATATTTTGCCGCGCAGCTTAGGCCTGCCGATACATTTATTTTTGCAGGTCAGAAAGTTAGTTATAAGGGTTTGGAAAAGGGTGTAGTGAGAGTTGAAAATCCCCGGCACACCGCAAACCCACTGGTGCCTGTTTATGGTGGAGGATATCAACCATTAACTCAATCCTTGGCTGAGCGCGTGCGCGAACTTATGCATAGCCCAGAGCGTTGGCATGACTTTCCTGAGCAAGTTCAGAGTTGGTTGCAGTTTCAAAGCCGGAAATCGACAATACCGGGAGCCGATAAGCTGTTAGTAGAGACCTTCCCGAGAGGGGAAAGGTACTACCTAGTGGTCTATAGTTTCGAGGGAAGAAATGCGCATCAGACTTTGGGCATGCTGCTTACAAAGCGCATGGAGCGAATGGGATATGGCCCACTTGGTTTTTCAGCATCAGATTATATGCTTTGCGCTTGGTCTATCCGCCCCGTTAAGGATGTGGAGCATCTTTTTGATCAAGACATGTTAGGCGATGATTTAGAGGCCTGGATGCTTGAAAGCTCGCTTCTACGCATTTCCTTCTGGAAATGCGCAGTAATCGCCGGGCTGGTAGAACAAAACTACCCAGGAAGAGACAAAACCCAGCGCCAAAGAACAATTTCAAGCGATTTAATTTATGATGTTTTAAGGCGTCACGAACCCAACCACGTTCTTTTGCGCGCTACGAGAGCTGACGCAGCAGAAGGGCTCTGCGATATAAAGCGGCTGGCAGATATGCTGATCCGCTTTCAAGGGCGAATTGATCATCGAGACTTGCCACAAGTAAGTCCACTCGCAGTGCCAGCTATGCTAGAATATGGTAGACACAGAGTTAAGGGAGTCGCTGGAGATGAACTCCTAGCCGAAGCTGAGATTTATGCTTTCGAAACTGAATTGCTTGAGGAGGCATTTTCCGTTTGAAAATAAGAAGAAGAATCGCAGCATGAGAGCTAAATTCCACCACTCTGGTGCCCTTATATTGGGAACCACATTAGTTGTGTCAGATCTTCATCTGGAGAAAGGAACTCGCAGAGCTCTAAGTAATGGAGATGGCGGATTCCTTCCACCATATGACACTCGAGAAACCTTAGGCCAGCTATTGAGCCTTACAAACTCTATTGCTCCTCAACTTTTAATTTTTCTTGGGGACACCTTCGACGATGTTACAGCACTTCAAAGAATGTCCGATCAAGATCAAGCAGTGCTCAATGAAATTGTCTTCGGTCGGGAAGTTATTTGGATCACAGGTAACCATGATCCAATCTTAAGTGAGACATTGCCAGGACAAAGCACTACAGAATACCAGACAGAGCACTTTGTTTTTAGGCATGAAGCTGATCCCACTCATAGAGGACCCAAAATTGAAGTAAGTGGTCATTTCCACCCGTCTGCAAAGGTAAAAGCTCGAGGCACTATTCAGAGACGGCCTTGCTTTATTGAGGCGGATAATCGAATTATACTCCCCTCCATGGGTGCATATACAGGCGGCTTAAATGTAAATAGCGAAGCTTTTTCACCACTCAATCTTGGCGTATTCAATGTCCATTTGATAGGGCGAGACAAAGTGTTCCGGTTTCCCATGACATCTATTGTC
Organism: Alphaproteobacteria bacterium; assembly: GCA_964228455.1. GTDB lineage: Bacteria > Pseudomonadota > Alphaproteobacteria > UBA7985 > UBA7985 > CAXQZM01. The sequence continues at coordinate 2,947 of CAXQZM010000037.1, forward strand.
ACATAATGGATTAGATCTACTTTTCGAAAATGACCACACCACCGATTATCCTCTGGTTCCGCAAAGATTTGCGCCTGGCCGACAACCCTGCTTTAACTGCCGCGACGGAGTTTAACTGCCCTGTTGTTCCAGTATTCATTCTTGATGAAGACAACACTCGCCCACTTGGCGCAGCATCCAAGTGGTGGCTTCACGAGTCTCTTGCATCTTTAAGCGAGCGGGCACCCCTTATACTCAGACGTGGCCATCCAAAAAGAATTTTAGAACAGCTCGTCCAAGAGACAGGAGCACGAGGTGTATTTTGGAACCGTCTTTATGAACCTGGGACAATGAGCCGGGATACAGAAATCAAGAGTCAGTTAAAAGAGCTTGGCCTAGATGTTCGCTCTTTTCCAGGCCGTTATTTAGCAGAACCTAATATTTTGAAAAATAAAGCTGGCGGGGTCCTAAAGGTTTTCACACCCTATTGGAAAGCACTTAACTCATACTATGAAACGAGCCCTCTGCCCGACCCTCTCCCGGTGCCGAAGGTTAATTGGGCCACAGCAAGGAGCGAAAACCTAACAGATTGGCACCTAAAGCCAGCCAGACCCAATTGGTCTTTGGGAATCGCAAAAGAATGGACACCTGGTGAGGGTGGTGCCTGGACTAGATTTAATCAATTTAGAAAGTCCGCAATAACAACTTATATCGATGATCGTAATCGCCCTGATCTTCCTAAAGTATCTCGCCTATCACCGCATCTGCACTGGGGTGAAGTCAGCGTCAATCAACTATGGCATGCCACAAAGTCTCACGGCTCCTCGCGAAGTCACGAACACTTTTTAAAAGAATTAACCTGGCGTGATTTTGCAGCATACTTACTATTTCATTTTCCAAGTTTACCGACAAAAAACTGGCGCTTAGATTTTGATAATTTCCCCTTGGTAGAAGACAGCGCAATGCTTGAGCAATGGCAGAAGGGACAAACTGGTTATCCGATTGTGGACGCGGGCATGCGTGAGCTGTATGAAACTGGCTGGATGCACAATCGAGTCCGAATGATTGTAGCCTCTTTCTTAGTTAAACATATGCTGCATCCCTGGCAGTCAGGTGAACGGTGGTTTTGGGACACCCTTGTCGATGCTGATCCAGCAACCAACCCAGCATCATGGCAGTGGGTAGCGGGATGTGGCGCCGATGCAGCTCCATATTTCCGTATATTTAATCCTATTGGACAAGCGGAGAAATTTGACCCAGATGGAACCTACATTAAAAAATGGGTCCCAGAGTTGGCTCGCCTACCAAAGCAATTTTTAGCTAAGCCTTGGGAAGCATCTCCCCTAATACTCCACGCCGCTGACGTTAAATTGGGCGAGAATTATCCCACTCCCATGGTAAAACATGAGCATGCGAGAGCCCGAGCGCTTGAAGCGTTTCAAAGCATTAAGAAAGAAGCTGCATAATGAAAATTGGAATAGTAGGCTCGGGCATTGCGGGTCTCTCAGCTGCTTTTGCCCTGGGTCCCAATCATGACGTCACTTTGATAAATGATGATAGTCGTCCGGGGGGACACTCCCATACAGTCACAGTAGATCTTCCAGAAGGCCAAATACCGGTAGACTGCGGCTTTATTGTTTTTAACCGCAAAAACTATCCAAATTTCTCTCGTCTTTTAGATTACTTAAATGTCAAAACACAGCTAGCAGATATGACATTTGCCACTTCGATTGATAGCGGTGGTTTGGAATTCAAGGGCGGGTTTGGCTTAAGTGCGCTTTTCGCTCAACGACGTAATGTTGTTCGGCCACGTTTTCTAAATTTATTGAGAGCCATCAACAAATTCCATAGAGTTGCAACGGACGCGTTCCTCGATCCAAAACCGCTTCCAAATACCCTCAGTGAATTCCTCTCAATACATAAGCTTGATAAAACACATCTTTCTAGAGACTACCTATACCCAATGATGGCTGCCATCTGGTCAGGCAAATCTGCCAGTATGGGTGAAATGCCCACCCGCACCTTCCTTCAATTCTTTCACAATCATGGGCTTCTCTCGATTGATGGGAAGCCTCTCTGGTATACGGTTACTGGGGGTTCAAAAACATACGTCTCAGCGCTGCTAAATCATCTAGATATCAGGACTAAATTCGGTAGCGCTGCTCGGAACATACAGCGACTTGATAGTGAAGTAATTATTGAATGTGAGGATGGGCACGCAGAATCATTTGATGAAGTGATCTTATCAACTCATAGCGATCAAGCCCTGTCACTTTTAGGCGCTAACGCGACCTTGGCAGAAAAAGAGATTTTGGGGAAAGTTCCTTATGCTCCCAACAAAGGTTACCTGCACACCGATAAATCACTCATGCCGAGAAAAAAGCGCGCCTGGGGGTCGTGGAACTATCTGCGGCAAGGTAAAGCACATGAAGCTGAAAACCGTCCAGTTTCCCTCACCTATTGGATGAATAATCTGCAACGCCTGCCCACTAAAACTGATGTTTTCTTGACGCTTAACCCAGAACATCCTCCAGAAGAGAGAAGCATCCTGCACGAATTGCGCTTCAATCACCCGCAATTCGGGCCACAGAGTAGCGCTGCTCAAGCAAAGTTACATACTATTCAGGGACAGAAACGAGTTTGGTTTGCGGGGGCGTGGTGTGGGTATGGCTTCCACGAGGATGGCTGCCAAGCAGGGCTTGCTGTTGCAGAAACATTAGGCAGTCCAGCGCCTTGGGCACGTGAAGTTGTTCCCGTGTCTAGCGCTGTCAATTGCGTTGACCGAACCTCGTATTTACAACGTAAAAACGCCATAACAGAGGCGGTTGCTATCGCAGCTGAATAAGCACTAATAGTCTTATGGCCACGCTCTACCCAGCACGAGTATATCACAAGCGTCTTCGCCCAAAAGTGCATGAGTTTACCTATCATGTCTGGGCGCTTAAAATTGATCTCAGTGACATTCAAAATCTACAGCAACTCAACTTGCTCGGTGGCACATCACCGTTAACTCTTGAGCCCAAAGATTTTGGCCCTCGGGACGGCAGCGATCTATTGACTTGGTTTCGAGGTGCTCTTGCAAAACGTGGTTATGATAACGACGGAAAATTAGAACTTTTATTTCTTCCCCGATTTCGCGGCCAAGGATTTGCTCCCATAACTGTTTGGATAGCTCCTGATGTGCTCATGTTTGAAGTACACAATACAGCAGGTGAAGCGCATACGTATTTTGTTCCTTCGAAAGATTTAGCTAACCAGCAAGCTTGGAAACGAATGTGGGTAAGTCCGTTTACGCCGATGCACGGAAGATATGATTTTGACTTTGCTGCTAATAAAGATCTTTTACGACTAAAGGTTCGCTTAGAAAACGAAGAAGGGCCCTTGCTGACTGCGACTATGACTGGAAAAGGTCAGCAGCTAAATCATAAAACGTTAAAGGACTTAAAGCGGACGCCAGGCGTGTCGGGCCGAAGCCTGTTTATGCAAATCCTATGGCAAGGTTTACAGCTGCGGCTAAAAGGCTTGCGTCCATACTGGGGCGTGTTTGCTCCACGAACGCCAATCTCGACATCTCAAACTAAGTCTGTATCTCGTAAATCATGATTGTTTCTTACTTCGGAAAACGAGCGTTCTCTTCTATCCTCCGGAGTTTAGATGGGCGAATCGACAAGGGTGAGCTAACCATAATCTTGCCTGATCAAAGCACCCACTCAGTCAAGGGAAACGCACCTGGACCCCTGGCCGAATTACATATCCATGACTACCGCTTCATGCGCCGTATTTTGCGCTTCGGCTCAGTAGGCTTTGCAGAGGCGTTTATGGAGCAAGACTGCAGCAGCCCCAACATGCGCGCTGTTTTAGACTTTGCAGTAGCCAATACCAGATGGTTTGATTCTGGTGCTGCTAGCAGCCAAGGCTTCGCGAATTTCATAATGCGGCGCCTTCATAATCAGCGAGACAATTCTCGCGATGGATCGAAGAAAAATATCTCTTATCATTATGATCTAGGCAATGATTTTTATGCCCTTTGGCTTGACTCGTCGATGACTTACTCCAGTGCAATCTTCTCAGATGGGATAAACTCATTAGAAGCCGCGCAGAGAGAGAAATATGATCGTCTTGCTAAACTAGTAGACCTCAAACCTGGAGCTCGCGTTCTTGAAATAGGCTGCGGCTGGGGTGGATTTGCAGAACATGCCGCCCGTAATTATGGCGCCATGGTAACTGGATTAACCATCAGCCAAGAGCAACTTGATTTTGCCAAAGAACGAATGACTAAGGCAGGTCTAACTAAGCAAGTAGACCTGCGGTTTTGTGATTATCGTGAGCATGAAGTGAAAAACTACGACGCGGTTATTTCTATTGAGATGTTTGAAGCGGTAGGAGAGCGCCACTGGAGCACTTTTTTTAATCAACTAAACAAGTTTCTTAAACCTGGTGGAAACGCGGGCTTACAAATCATTACAATCGAAAAAGATTACTATGAAGATTATCGCGCAAGCCCTGATTTTATTCAGAAATATATTTTCCCTGGAGGAATGTTGCCAACTCCAGAGCATTTAGATGGTCTGGCCTCAGATGTTGGGTTTAGTCGCCAAGCATCAAACGGCTATGGCCATGATTATGCTCGGACACTGGAAGCATGGCTCTTCAATTTTCAAGCTCACTGGAAAAAAATTCATGAGATGGGTTTTGATGAGAAGTTTAAAAGGATGTGGGAGTACTACCTCCACTACTGTGCGGCTGGTTTTATGGATGGTCGATTAGACGTTAAACAGATTAGGTTTCAGAAACCTAGAAACTTAGCTGGATAATCAATGACACCTTATAAACGCTTGTTTAAGAGAATGTCCTAGCCAGGGCACGCTCTAAGTCATAAATTAAATCATCCACGTCTTCGATGCCTATTGATAGCCGCAACAAACGCTCATGCACTGGAAAGCCATCACCAGACACAGTCTTTCGATGCTCTATCAGGCTCTCCACTCCGCCCAAAGACGTGGCAGGATAAAATACGTCACAATTCGAAGCTACGCGAATTGCATCCTGTTCACTCCCCTTTATGATGATTGATAACATCGCGCTAAACTGTCCGTCAGTCTGCCTTCTAGCTATTTCATGACCCGGGTGCGATTTAAGGCCGGGATAAAGAACTTTTTCTACACGCGGATGACCTTCAAAGTACTCAGCCAACACAATCGCACTCTCACATGCCCGGGTAACCCTTAGATGTAAGGTACGCATTCCCCTAATTAATAGCCATGCATCATTGGACTGCAGAACGGTTCCTTGAAGCTTTCTTATAAGCCCTAACTCTTCCCAATCCTTATCAACGTTTTTAACTGACAAGGCGCCCGCAGTTACATCTGAATGCCCATTTAAGTATTTGGTTGCCGAATGAAAAGAATAGTCTGCACCAAGTTCCAGTGCCCGCGTCATTGTCGGTGGTGTTGCTGTTGCATCAACAATTAGCTTAGCCCCGGCATCGCGAGTAAGGTTAGAGGCTGCATTAATATCTGTAACTTCCCAATTAGGGTTATTTGGGGTTTCAACCCATACTAGTAGTGTCTCACCTGGACGAATTGCATCTGATAACTCCTCTATTTTACCCGCGGTATAGTATGAGACAACTAACCGGTTTTTAGCGGCGTAGAGCTGAATTTGGGCCAAAACCCCATGGTACATGACTTCCGGGACGACGATATGAGCACCTGTTGGCAATTGCTCAATAACCGCTGTGCACGCTGACATACCTGAGCTGAATAGCATGGTATCTTCGGCCCCCTCTAAGGCGGCGATCATTTTTTCTGCGTGTTCGGTTGTTTCGTTGCCATCACGACGGTACCAAAAAGGCTGTCGAATGTTGTAGTCATGGTCCCGAGCGTAAGTAGCGGCATGCTGAATCGGCGGAACCACTGAGCCGGTTTTTTTATCTTCATAATGGAGCGCTTGCGCAATTTGTGTAGCTAAATTTAGAGGTCGATTTCGATTTGGATTCATTCTGGTCAAGCAGCATGAAATATAGATCTGCGCAAGAAGTATCCGTTAAAACAAAAAACCCCGCTGAGGCGGGGCTTTCTAAGTGGTTGCGGGAGGTGGATTTGAACCACCGACCTTCAGGTTATGAGCCTGACGAGCTACCGGACTGCTCCATCCCGCGTTAATACCTGAAATCTTTCTTCTAAACAGAGGAAATCAGGTCAAAAAGCCTTAAAGCTTTAAACAAAAAAGGCCACCCTCAGGCAGCCAATCTCGTTATCGTGTGAGTGAAAAGAAGAAGATGCTCTTACTAATCTGGCAGCGACCTACTCTCCCAGCCCTTAGGGGCAAGTACCATTGGCGCTGGAGCGTTTCACGGCCGGGTTCGATATGGGACCGGGTGGTGCCACTCCGCTATGGCCACCAGATGAGAAAGAGCATCTGAAATTTTCTTGTCTGTATTAATTTTAGGTTATTCTGATCATTCAAGATGATCACTAGATCCTAGCCTATCGGCTGAAATCTAGTGGAGTGTTCAAGTCGATCGATTTATTAGTACTCCTTAGCTTCGCCGCTTACACGACTTCCACATGGAGCCTATCACGTAGTGGTCTTCTACGAATCTCAGCGAGACCTTGTTTTGAGGGAGGCTTCCCGCTTAGATGCTTTCAGCGGTTATCCCGTCCATACATAGCTACCCAGCACTACTGTTGGCACAATAACTGGTACACCAGAGGTATGTCCATCCCGGTCCTCTCGTACTAAGGACAGCTCCTCTCAAGTCTCGAACACCCACGGCAGATAGGGACCGAACTGTCTCACGACGTTCTAAACCCAGCTCGCGTACCGCTTTAAATGGCGAACAGCCATACCCTTGGGACCTGCTCCAGCCCCAGGATGCGATGAGCCGACATCGAGGTGCCAAACCTCCCCGTCGATGTGGACTCTTGGGGGAGATCAGCCTGTTATCCCCGGCGTACCTTTTATCCGTTGAGCGATGGCCCTTCCATGCGGAACCACCGGATCACTATGGCCAACTTTCGTTTCTGCTCGACGTGTCAGTCTCGCAGTCAGGCAGGCTTATGCCATTACACTCAACAGCTGATTTCCGACCAGCTTGAGCCTACCTTCGCGCGCCTCCGTTACTCTTTAGGAGGCGACCGCCCCAGTCAAACTACCCACCACACAGGGTCCCAGTTATTGTGTAACCGGTTAGACCTAACAGATGAGAAGGGTGGTATTTCAAGGACGGCTCCACGCGAACTG
>CAXQZM010000038.1:0-3629 GCA_964228455.1 Alphaproteobacteria bacterium
GTAATTAACTCGCGAATAAACCCTAACTCTTCTGTTGCATCAGCCGAATTAACAACTGGCGCTTCGGGCCATGGACGAAAGCCAAGCAAACCTGGCGCCTCTCCATTGGCCTTACAAAAATACCCCGCCCAAAGTTCTTCAGTAACGAAAGGCATGATTGGATGAAGCAGGTGTATAAGTTGCCCAAAAGCGAAAGCTAAGGTTGCTTTCGTCTCTGTGACTATCGCCTCGTGCTCGCTCGACAAAAGTGGCTTTGTAAACTCTAAATACCATGGGCAGAAAAGATCCCAGGTGAAGTGATAAAGAGCTCCTGCAGCTTCATTAAAGTAGTAAGTCTCTATTGCCTTCTCGATTTTTACCTGCGCGGATGCCAACTCAGATAAGATCCAAATGTTAAGGGGGTGGCTTACCCCACCTGGATCAAATGAGCTATCAATCGAGCATTGTTTGAGCTCAATGTATTTGGCTGTATTCCAAATTTTAGTTACAAAGTTGCGGCTATCTTCGACCCTATCGGTAGAGAGCTTTAAATCATTACCAGGAGAAGCCATAGCAGCGAGAGTAAATCTCAAAGCATCAGTTCCAAATTGATCAGAAACATCAAGAGGGTCTATAATGTTACCCTTCGACTTGGACATTTTAGCGCCAGTTTCGTCACGAACCAATGCGTGTATGTACACCTCACGAAATGGAACATCCCCCATGAAGTGCATTCCCATCATCATCATCCGGGCAACCCAGAAAAAAATGATGTCATGCCCTGTTACCAGAACACTGCCAGGATAATACGCTTTTAGCTCCTCTGTTTGCTCAGGCCATCCGAGTGTTGAAAAGGGCCAAAGAGCTGAAGAAAACCATGTATCAAGAACATCAGGATCCTGCTCTAACCTAACACCGGGGCCCGCCTTTTCTTGAGCTGACTTCTCATCATGCGCTACATAAACGTTTCCATCTTCATCATACCATGCTGGGATTTGGTGTCCCCACCAAAGCTGTCTTGAAATGCACCATGGCTGAATATTTCGCATCCATTCAAAATAAATTTTAGCCTGCGTATCAGGAACAAATTTAGTCTTACCGCTTTCAACTGCCCGTATTGCCGGTTTTGCCAGAGTTGCAGCGTCAGCAAACCATTGTTCTGTAAGGTAAGGCTCGACCACTGTTTTGGATCGATCTCCTATCGGTTGTTGGAGGGTATGTTCTTCTACGCGTTCTAACCAGCCCTCGTTATGTGCTTGGTCAAGGACCGCTTTTCTGGCTTCATTGACTGATAGGCCCCTGTATTCCTTCGGCGTATTCTCATTTAACGTACCGTCCCGATTAAGAATGTTAATCATAGGTAAATCGTGTCGCCGACCAACCTCAAAATCATTAAAGTCATGCGCCGGAGTAATCTTTACAGCGCCAGATCCTTTTTCCGGATCTGCATGCTCATCTCCAACAATTGGTATCAAACGCCCGGTAATTGGAAGGCGTATCATTTGGCCAATTAAATGCTTAAATCGCTCATCATTAGGGTGAACCGCAACACCCGTATCACCAAGCATGGTTTCTGGACGTGTTGTCGCGACCACAAGAGATTTTTTTGGGTCGCCATCAAGGGAATAACGCAGGTGCCATAGATGCCCAGACGTCTCCTTTTGCTCAACCTCTAGATCTGAGATCGCAGTTTCTAACTTAGTATCCCAGTTAACAAGACGCTTATCTTTATAAATCAGGCCTTCTTCATACAGCGAGACAAAAACTTTTTTGACTGCCTCTGAAAGACCAGCGTCCATTGTAAAGCGTTCTCTGGCCCAATCTGGAGCGGCGCCCAAGGAACGTAGCTGCCGGGTAATTGTACCCCCAGATTTCTCTTTCCACTCCCAAGAGCGTCGCAGAAATTCCGATCGCCCAATATCCTCTTTCCGAATGTTCTCAGAATCCAATTTTGCATCTACGATGGCCTGAACTGCAATCCCAGCATGGTCCATTCCAGGTTGCCATAAAGTATTTCGCCCTGCCATGCGGTGGAACCGAGTTAACAAGTCTTGAAGACTCATCGTCAGCGCGTGACCCATATGAAGAGTGCCCGTAACGTTGGGCGGTGGCATCATAATCACATATGGCAAACTTGAGGTCGAGACATCGGCGGCACCAAGCTTATCCGCCTCCCATAAGCTTATCCACTTCGCTTCCGAAGATTTTGCATCAAAAGATTTGCTTAACATATATTCACGCGCGCCATTGGACGCCATTAATTATAAAAATAGAAAGCGCTGCCGGAGGCAACTACCGTAAAGTTTCGGCTAAAAGTTTGAGAAAATCTCATCGTAGGTTCTGAGCTTATTTTCTTCTAAAACAGCCAAGGTGTCAAAGTGCTGGACCTGCAAACCAAGCCCCTCGGTTGTTAAAGCACCCATAGCCGACAATAGACTGTATGAAGAACTAACTGCATCAGCTTTTGCTCGAATATACTGGTCCTGGGCCTCAACGAAGCTTTGTTGTGCAGTCTGCACCGCTAAGAAAGTTGACGTCCCAGCGTTGAACTGTGCTTGTGTTGCAAGAAGGACCAGCTCTTGGGCATTAGCGATCGTCATTAAACGATCCAGGTTTTCTGCTTGCGCTTTAGCTAGTGCCCACGCCGCGCGCACCTGCGCCTCAACGCTGGCTCGCTGAGCCGTTAAACTTGCCTCAGCTATGACAACAGCTTGTTCAGCTGACGCTATGGCAGCCTCCTTGCGCCCGCTACTATATAGGGGAACTGAAGCACTAATCCCTAATGAAAGGGTTTCTTTATATCCTCCAGACTTGGCACCAATACTACCAGTAGCACTAACACTTACGCCGTACTGAGCGCGTGTAGTAATTACTCCGTCGCGGGCAACCGACACTCCTATTTCAGCCCCAATAATTGCAGGGTGAGTCGCGATAGCGGTTTGGATGGCTATTTCAACCGATGCTGGCATATTCGGGAAACCTGGATCACTAGGGTTCGCAGCCTCCCTGCCAATAACTTGTTGAAACGTTGCTTCAGAGTTCATCAAAGTGGCTTTAGATAAGCTTTCCTGGGCCTGCGCTTGCGCAAGCCCCGCCTTGGCAAGGGCAACTTCAGTTCTGGTGCCTTCGCCTGCTAAGAGCCGAGCGTCAGCGGCTTCAAGCTCCTGAGCAGCAGCCTCAACGCCAGAAGTTGCAACCTCCAAAGAACCCCTATCACGGACAACTGCTAAGTAAGCTGAGATCGCAGATGCTAAAGTACCCGATTCTTGGCTCTTGTACGTTGCCTGAGCGGAACTTACATTTCCAAGGACCTGCCGAACTCCCGCTGGTATTCCATCCAGGGAACCTTGCAAAAGGCTCTGTTTAAACCCGATAGACGCCTCCGCTCCCTCACTGGTTCTGTAGGATCCGGTCGCATTGGTGCGAACTGAACTCCCACTTATGCTGCCTGTTATTTGAACACGTGTCTGGGCGACAGCGTCGTTGTATGCTTCAACCGCCTGTATTGCCTTTGCCTGTGCGCTTAAAATTGCGGGGTTAGTCTCGTAAGCGGTCGCCAAAGCCTCTTGGAGGCTTTGAGCCCGGGCGAGTCCTGACATAGTCATCCATGTCATCGCAACCACACCGCAGGTAACCGCAGATTTGAGTTT
>CAXQZM010000039.1:0-15352 GCA_964228455.1 Alphaproteobacteria bacterium
CTTGGGCCTTTCTGGCGTCTGACGAGAGGATCCGTTCAAAGACTGCCCTCTGCCTCAACTGCGTTGAGCCTAGGTTCCTCGCTCTAAGTTCAGAGCAGAAAGAAAAATGTTTGAAAGGACTGCAGAAGATACTCGCTGAAATGAATATTGCTTTCGATATTGGTTCATATCGAGATGCACCTGCCGGCTTGCGATTATGGGGGGGGCCTACCGTGGATGCAGAGGACCTCACTAAGCTGATGCCCTGGGTCGACTGGGCGCTTTATCAAGAAATAACAAAAATGGAGGCGGAAAATGCCTAAAGTACTTATCTCAGACTCTTTAAGCACCCAAGCGGTGGAAACATTCAAGCGATTGGGAGTAGAGCCAACTGTGGTATCGAAGCTCACAGTTGAAGAGCTGGAAGATATGATTGTCGACTTTGATGGCCTAGCGGTTAGGTCAGCAACTAAAGTTACGCCATCATTACTAGCAAAAGCTAAAAAACTAAAAGTAGTTGGACGCGCAGGCATTGGCATCGATAATATTGATCTCGATGCATCAACTAGTGCCGGTGTTCTGGTGATGAACACGCCATTTGGTAATGCAATGACCACTGCAGAGCACGCAATTGCTATGATGTTTGCCTTAGCTCGCCATATTCCGCAAGCCAGTGCCTCAACACACGCCGGGAAATGGGAGAAATCTAAGTTTCTCGGAACGGAGTTAAATGGTAAAACCCTCGGGCTAATTGGGGCTGGAAACATTGGATCAATTGTTGCGAAAAAGGCCTTAGGTCTCGGGCTAAAGGTTTCAGCATATGATCCCTTTTTGACCGCAGAGCGCGCGAAGGAACTTCACATAAAAAAGGTTGAGCTTGATGATTTACTATCCTCTGCTGATATCATCACTCTCCATGTCCCAAAGACACCGGACACAAGCAATATCATCAATGCAACAGCAATTAACAAAATGAAAAAAGGCGCAATGATTATTAATTGCGCACGTGGCGGTTTGGTAGATGAGGTTGCATTGAAAGCGGCCCTAGATAGCGGGTACTTAGCTGGTGCCGCTTTAGATGTTTTTGAGGTTGAACCTGCAAAGGACAACCCCTTGTTTGGCATGGAGCAAGTAATTTGCACCCCTCATCTTGGCGCTTCAACAACAGAAGCACAGGAAAAAGTTGCTATACAGATTGCTGAACAAATGTCGGATTTTCTTATCGAAGGTGCAATCACAAATGCGCTCAACGCGCCATCACTCTCGGCGGCTGAAGCGGCTCAGCTAGGTCCACATCTGCGGTTGGCTGAGAATCTGGGCGAGTTCGCTGGACAGCTCACAAATGATGAAATTAAAGAAATTGAAATAAGCTTCGAGGGTGAGGCTCGAGAATTGAATACCGACCCTCTTCAGCAAACCATTCTAGCCGCTTTGCTGCGGCGGCAGCTCACTGCTGTTAACCGCGTTAATGCGCTCGCAATGGCAGCAGATCGAGGTATAAAAGTATCTGTTACTAAAACCGTAGGATCTAAAGATTATTCAAGTCAAATAGGAGTGCGAGTGGTAACAACGGCCAAGGATAGGCACGTTAAAGGAACGCTTTTTGGGGATCACCCTCGATTAACGGACGTTAAGGGTATCAAGCTAGAATCTGAGTTTAGTAATCACATGCTTTATATAGCAAACGAGGACGTTCCGGGTGTTGTTGGTGCGATGGGAAATGCGCTAGCAGCAAACCAAATTAACATTGCTCAATTTCATTTAGGTAGACAAGATCAGGGCGGGGATGCTGTTGCTTTAGTCTCTATTGATGCTGCGCCATCCGCAGCAGCAATTGCCGCAATTGAATCCTTGCCACAGATACGTCATGCGACCTATCTGCAGTTTGTATGATTGACCATGTCCTTTGCTTAGTTGGGGGCTCACTAAGCCAACCAAAAATTGATAGTCTTCAAGCCGTTCTTTCTGCCCGAGGGATATCGATAAGTGGCTCTGATTGGCTTTCCGCTAATTATGCACTGGATATATATGTTGAAGTCCCAATTGGCCTAGAGATTCGTCCCGTTGTGCAAGATGTTCGGCGCGCCTTGCCAAAGGTAGATGTGGCTTTGGTTCCTATGGATAATCGTCGAAAATCTCTTATGATGGCCGACATGGATTCAACACTGATAACGTCAGAGTCTATTGTTGAGGTGGGTAAGGCGGCTGGCGTTGAGCAGAAGATTGCATTCATGACAGGCCAAGCAATGGGTGGTCGCATAGACTTTACGCAAGCCCTATTAGATCGCGTGCGGCTGGTATCAGGAACACCTATCAAGATTGTTGAGGAGCTGGGCCAGCAAGTGGAGCTATCTCCAGGTGCAGAGATACTTTGCGCCACCATGAAAAGAAATGGCGCCCGAATAGTCATGGTTTCAGGGGGCTTCACATCGGTGGCAGAACCGGTTGCAAAGCGCCTTAAGCTAGATAATTTCGTCGCCAATGAATTCGCTGTGGCAGACGGACGGCTTACTGGCGGCTTAAAGCTTCCAATTGTGGACTCTACAATGAAAGCAGAAGTTCTAGTTGGCGAAGCCGAAGAATTAGATCTTGAGGTGAGCCAAATTCTTGCAGTCGGGGATGGTGCCAATGATCTTCCTATGATCGAAGCTGCCGGTCTCGGGGTCGCGTATAAGGGTAAATCGGTTGTTCAAGCTGCCGCCGATGCTGCAATTAATCATACTGATTTGACGACCTTACTTTACTTTCAAGGTTATCGAGAACACGAACTAGTAAAGACTTAGCTAGGTTAAAGATCGCCAAAATCGAGATTGATGAAAGGAAAGTATTGCGGAGTGTCGATTTTTATTGAGGATTCCTCTGAGCTACCTATTGTTAAACCGGAAACAATCTGCTGATCTCGGCGTTGTAGGTATTGAATCTTGCGTTGGAAATGGCAGAGCAGAAATAGTATGGGCCGCTGAGGAGAGCAAAATGTCCGCACAAGAAAAATCGAGTGGAGATAGCAGGCTTAAGCCAGTTCAGCTCAAATCATTTAAACGAAAAAATGATAAGTTGTTGGTTTGCTTAACTGCATACACGGCGCCCGTGGCGGAAATTCTGGATAAGCACGCTGAAGTTTTGCTGGTTGGAGACAGTCTTGGGATGGTCGTTTACGGTTTTGATAACACTCTTCCAGTTACTCTTGATATGATGATTCAACATGGCGCAGCGGTAGTTCGAGCGAGCAAACGGGCCTGTGTTGTCGTGGATTTGCCCTTTGGTTCTTATGAGGGATCAAAGGAGGCTGCATTTAATACCGCCAGTCGCATGCTTCGAGAAACACAAGCGCAGGCTGTGAAGCTCGAAGGTGGAGAGCACTTAGTTGAAACTGTCGGGTTTCTAACGACCAGAGGGATCCCAGTAATGGGTCACATTGGTTTGACACCACAAGCCATAAAACAGCTTGGGTCTTATGGCCCACGTGGACGCAGTGAGACGGAAGCCGAAAGTATTCGTAATAGTGCAAAGGCTCTAGAGGAAGCAGGTGCGTTTTCAATTGTATTGGAGGGTGTTCCCGTAGATTTAGCTTCAGACCTCGCTGCCTATGTTGACGTACCAATCATAGGAATTGGCGCGGGTCATGTAACAGATGGTCAGATCCTAGTTTCGGACGATATGTTTGGTTTGTTCCGAAGTTTTAAACCTAAATTCGTTCGGCGATTTGGAAATGTTGCTGACGTAATTGATAAGGCTGCAGAAGATTATCGAGCTGCAGTGCTTGATGGGACGTTTCCTGCGAAGGAAGAGACGTATAAGTGATAAAAAGAGGTCAGAAAGCCTCTTTTTATTAACGTTAGAATCTGTCTAGATACAATTATGGGCGGGGAACCGTATCCATCTCAGTCATGATTTTTTAATAAGGATATCTCATGCGTTCATCTATCTTATTTGCGGGTGTTGCGTCTCTGGCGTTAACTGCTTCTGCCAATGCAGAATATTTACCTGCTGTTATTTTTGACCTTGGCGGCATTAATGACAAATCTTTCAATGAATCTGTTTACAACGGCTTAGAGCAATGGAAAGCTGACACAGGGTCTGACTACATTATGTTTGAGGTCACTGATCCGTCCCAACGCGAAGAGTTAATGCGCACGGCAGCAGAGCTTGGTGCTGATGCAATTCTTTCAATTGGATTCGCTCAGGCAGATGCTCTCACAGCAGTTGCAACTGACTTTCCTGATATTCAGTTTGGTGCGATTGACGTTGGTTGGGTAGCATTGCCTAACGTTAATGGAATTGTATTCAAAGAGCATGAAGGTTCATTCCTAGTTGGTATGATGGCAGCAATGGCTTCTGAGTCTGGGGTCGTTTCGTTCGTCGGTGGCCAAGATGGTGCTCTCATTTCTGCTTTTGAGTGTGGTTATGAGCAGGGTGCTAAATACGTAAATCCTGATATCACAGTTCTGGCCAATATGATTGGTAATGACGGATCTGCTTGGGCAAATCCTACTCGGGCTTACGAATTAACCGTGGGGCATAATGAGCAGGGCTCGGACGTAGCATATGCAGCTGCGGGATTCAGTGGAACGGGTCTCATGAAAGCGGCCGCGGATCTTGATATTTTGAGTATTGGCGTCGATGCTAATCAAAACTACTTGTACCCAGGTAAGGTCTTAACTTCGATGGTTAAGCGTGTCGATGTGGCAGCCTACAATTTCTTCAATGATAATATGGATGGTGGTGCGCCAGCAGGTGGAGTAGATGTGCTCGGCCTAGCGGAAGAGGGCGTTGGCTTCGCATTAGACGACTACAATGCTTCGCTAGTGTCTGCAGACATGCTGGCGGCTGTCGAAGCTGCGCAAGCAGCTATCATTGCTGGAGATCTGTCGGTTCATGACTACCGTTCAAATGGCTCATGCGATTATTAATTTCACATAAGCCGTAGTCTTTTTAACTTAGGGAGCCACGTTGGCTCCCTTTTTTTGTTGCATCTCCCAGTGTTTTGGTCACCATAACACAATGTCAGATTTTGCGATTGAATTGCGCGGTATTGATAAGCGCTTTGGGGCGGTTCACGCTAACAAGAATATCTCTCTAGCGGTCCCCCGAGGGACTATTTTTGGTTTAGTTGGCGAGAATGGAGCTGGAAAGTCTACTTTGATGTCCATACTCTATGGCTTTTATCAAGCAGATCACGGAGATGTCTTCATTAGTGGGCAGCGTCAACAGATAAATGGACCAAAGGATGCGATCGCTGCAGGTATTGGTATGGTATTTCAGCACCTTAAGCTGGTTCCAAATATGAGCGTTTTAGATAACTTGATGCTCGGAAACGAGGGTGGTTTTGTTTTGAAACGAGGCCGAGAGGCGGCTCGTAATTTGCTTGAGGAATTAGCGCTCGAGCATGGTTTATCGGTCGACCCGGATGCTATTGTTCAGGAGCTGCCATTGGGTCTCCAGCAACGTGTGGAGATTTTAAAGCAGCTTTACAGAGGGGCAAAGATTTTAATCTTGGACGAACCAACGGATGTTCTGACGCCGCAGGAAACTGACGAACTTTTTCAAATACTGAAAGATCTTCAGAGCAGGGGAGTTACGATTGTCTTTATTACGCACAAGCTGAATGAAATATTGGCTGCTACTAGCCAAGTAGCGGTTATTCGGCGCGGTGAAGTCGTTGGTTTGCTCAATACATCTGATACGAACGAACAACAGTTAGCCGATCTAATGGTAGGTCGTTCTGTGTCATTCAAAATTTCTAAAACAAAGTCAAAGAGTGGCCCAGTTCATCTATCTGTCCACAATCTCACCAAGCAGGGGGTTTCTCGACCAGTCCTAAATGATATAAGCTTCGAGCTCAGGTCTGGCGAAATTTTGGGAGTTGCTGGAATTGCTGGCAATGGTCAAACTGAATTACTAGAAGTGCTATCAGGTATATCTAGTTTTGATAGAGGTGAAATTAGCTTGCTGGGTACTCAGATGAGCCCGTTAGGGGGGAGAGCGCGTGAGGTCCGGGCTGCAGGTTTATCACATGTTCCTGAAGACCGGCATAAATTTGCGATGGTTGAGTCATTTTCAGCAACAGAGGTTTCTGCACTCGGCTATCAAGATAGAAAGCCCTTTTCCTCGGGGGCTTGGATGACGTGGGAGACGGCTCGCGCAGAGACTGAGCGTCTTCAAGAGCAATTTGATGTGCGGCCGCGCAACCCGGAACTATTAAGTGGCTCATTTTCTGGCGGGAATCAGCAAAAGCTTATACTCTCCCGAGAGCTCTCCAAAGAAGCAGAGGTGCTCTTGGTTGGTCAGCCTACCCGTGGTGTTGATGTTGGAGCGATTGAATTTATACATGAGAGACTTCTGGAACAGCGCGATGCTGGAAAGGCAATCCTTTTGGTCTCTGTTGAACTTGAAGAAGTTCTGAAACTATCAGACCGAATACTTGTCATGTTTGAGGGGCGGGTAATGGGTCTTTTAGATGCAAAAGACGCGAGCGAACAGCAAATAGGTCTTTTAATGGCTGGAACAGAGTTAGAGGAGGCTGCTTAAATGTCTCGTGCTCTCCCTAATTGGATTGAGGCGTTTATACTCCCAATTGTTAACCTTTTTCTAGCTTTCTTGGTACTAGGGGTTATTTTAGTCCTCTTATTTTCAGCACCTAATGAGGGTGCCTGGTGGGCGGCGCCAGGACATTATTTTACTCAATATTTTGAACTACTATTTGGGTTGATGGATACTTTAATTACCGGCTCAATTAGCACGCCGACAAAGATTGAAATCGCTGGTAGGGTTCTCGAAAAACCACCTAACTTTCGCCCCTTGTCGAACGTTTTATTCTACGCGACCTCTCTAACTTTTACAGGTCTCGCAGTAGCTTTGGCTTTTAGGGCAGGTCACTTTAATATTGGCGGAGAAGGGCAGATGATGCTGGGCGGAGCGGCGATTGGTTTACTTCTTGCCGCGCTTACTCAGTTAGTTGATGGTAACATGGTTGCTTATGGCTGGGTTCAAGCGCTTGGCGGTGTTGTAATGATTCCAGTGCTATTCATAGCTGCAGGCCTGTTTGGTGCCCTCTGGATTGCGTTACCTGCAGTATTACAAGCTTATCGGGGCTCACATATTGTGATCACAACGATCATGCTAAACGCTATTGCAAGCGGAATACTGATTTACATACTAAAAGTTGAGGGTTTCATTAAACGGCCTTTGTCTTCAGATCTTGCCACTCCACAAGCACCTGAGATGTTTCGTCTCCCACGCTTATGGTTTCCAGAAAGTATGCCAGTTAGTGGTGACAACGGTAACATCATGTTTTTCGTTGCAGTCGCTACGTCCATTTTGGTATGGGCCTTCTTAAGGTACACTAAGCTCGGTTTTAGTATTCGAACCACTGGCCAAAACGCAGATGCTGCTCGATCAGCTGGAATGGACCCTCGTAAAATTACTGTAATCGCGCTCTGCCTATCGGGCATGCTTGCTGGGTTTGCAGCTACTAATCATGTTATATCTAATGCCTCTTCATTCAGTTTACGTGAGGGGTTTACAGCCGGCCTTGGTTTTACCGGCATTGCTGTCGCGTTACTTGCTCGTAATAATCCTCTTGCAGTACCATTGACAGCATTGGTGTTCGGGATGTTGATACAAGGAGGAGTAGCTGTTCAGACTGAATGGAATGGTCTTATCGATAGTTCAATTGCAGAGGCAATGCAGGGTTTAATTGTTCTCTTTATAGGAGCGTTTGCTTTACTTCTCAGATACCCCGCGCAATGGCTGTGGGGCAAATTCTTATCTGATCGAGTGGATCCTGGAGGTTCTCACTAATGGAGTACTTTAGTGACATCATTGGCCTAGCATTGTCGACCTTACGGACTTCTGCGCCTCTAATATTAGCCGGGCTAGCGGGACTTTTCTGCGAACGGTCCGGGATTGTAAATATAGCTCTTGAGGGCAAAATGCTTGTTGCTGCTTTTGCTGCGTTTATGGTCTCTGCAACCCTAGTTCCCATAATGCCTAGTATAGCTGCTGCCTGCGCAGGGCTCGCCGCTGGACTTGTGGTTGGGGGGTTAATGGCCCTTATACACGGCGCATCAACTATAACATTTAGAGGTGATCAGGTAGTGTCTGGTGTGGCCATCAACCTGCTAGCTGCGGGCATGACAACATTTCTCTATCGGAATCTTATTGAGGCCACGAACAAGAGGAATTTGATGGAAGGGGGGTCTGAGCTAGCCGCAGGCGAGTTCTCCGGCTACGGGTTAGAGTATCTTTTTGTTGTTCTGGCTTTGTTGGCAGTCCCGTTAGTTTGGTGGGTCACCTGGCATACGCGATTTGGGATGCGGGTGAGTGCAGTTGGGGAGGCGCCTGAAGCGGCTGATACTGCCGGGATATCGGTGGTCAGCACTCGGTATAAAGCAGTTTTGATTTCCGGGCTTCTTTGCGGCATTGCTGGCGCATCACTCGTCCTAACTGGTGCAGGAAAGTTTGGTCCGGATATGACTGCTAATCGTGGATATATTGCGTTGGCAGCACTAATTTTTGCCCGGTGGCGGCCTGTTGCTACACTCGGATCTTGTTTGTTATTTGGATTTTTTACAGCACTATCCGACCGCGTAGGTTCGTATCAGTTTAACTTTGATGACGCTGGCTGGCTTTACTATGTCGAAGAGGGGCTCGGTAACTTCTTCCTCGCTCTTCCATTTATTCTAACGGTAGTCGCCTTGGCACTATTCGCCGGCAGGGCAGTGGCCCCTCGTGCGATTGGAACACCGTACATTAAGGAGCGTTAATGGATCTCGAGAAAATTAGGCGTCAGGCATACGCGCCCTATTCTAAATTTCATGTGGCGGCTTTAGCCATCTCAGATGTGGGGGAGCATGTTGGCACCAACATGGAAAATGCAGCATATCCAGAAGGTGTCTGCGCGGAGGGTGCAGCTCTTAGTGCAATGACCACAGCTGGTGGTCGAAAGCTGAAGTCCATTAAGATTATAGGGCCCCAGGGAGTCTCTATTCGGCCCTGCGGAGGGTGCCGGCAGAAAATTTTGGAATTTGCAACTCCTACGACAGTCATTCAGTGCCAAGAGGCCGATGGAACTCTCCGGAAATTTTCTATTGCGGATTTACTTCCCGGCAGTTTTGGTCCGGACGATCTGACTTGATTAAGCGACTGAGCGCCTCAGGCGCTCGCATAGCATATGTAGCGGGAACCAGCATGGTTGTTGATTTGCCTGCAAGGGCGTCATTTTCATTCGCCGACATTGAGGGTTTGGGGATGCCCTCAACTATTACGCATACTGGAAAGATAGAGCTGAATGAATTAAATGGTAAGCAATTAATACAAGTATGTGGAAGGTTACATCCTTATGAGACCGGGTCCACCGCTGCGATGCGTCCAGTATACGACCTTTTGGCTGCCTCAGGTGTGGAAAAAGTGATTATTGGCGGCGCAGTTGGTAGCTTAGACAAAAATATTTCTCCTGGAAATATAGTGCAAGTTCGCGATCATATATTTCTTTCCGGCACATCACCTTTAACTGGGTTGCCCAATGCATTTGTCGACATGGCAGCAGCTTATGATCCTTTGCCTGGCTTGTTAAGCACAACTTATGCTTGGACACATGGGCCCCAGCTGGAAACGGTAGCTGAAATAAAAGCTCTTCGCAAAATGGGCGCGCAAGTTGTTGGTATGTCTATGCCTCCTGAAACTATACTGGCTAGGTATTATGGTATGAAAGTCGTAGGGATTGCGTCAGTTTTGAACTGGGCATCAGGCATTGGTACCCCGCACAGTATTGAGGAGATGCTAGCTCACGGCACCGGCGCTTCTGCTAAAATAGCACCGATTATTGAGAGTATTCTAGACAGAAATTAACTTCATACAGATTGTTTGTTTCTATCGGTTGCACTAGAGGTACACCCTATCGAGAGTCACTAATCGCATTGGCTTAGATATCTTAAATCAAATCACCTATGAATTTTGCGGACGATCCTTAGTGAATAGCTCAAATTTGAATATCACACGACGAAAAGCTTTTTTGGGTGGGGCCTGTTTACTTTTGCCGCTTCCCGCTTTTGGACATCATTCTGCTGCCTTACCAATTTCACAAGTGAGCTTTCCGCTTCGTGGTGACATTGGTTCCGGTTCAGAAGCAACTATAACTAATATTAGAACCCAAGATCAAAAGCTGGCACTAACTTTTGATGATGGCCCCCACCCAACATATACGCCACTTTTGCTAGATGTTCTTGCAAGTCGAAAAGTTCGGGCAACATTTTACGTGGTTGGTCGAGCGGCGGAGTATAGCCCCCTAATCATTCGACGTATTCTTGATGAGGGCCACGAGTTGGGGAACCACTCATGGTCTCACCCAAATTTCACCGGTTGGGAGACTGCGGAAATACTTACTGAAGTTGATCGAACGAATGAGGTTTTGTTTAAGGCATCGGGAGTGATGCCAAACACATTTCGACCCCCTTACGGCGCATTTTCATTCGAACAAAGGTTTAAACTATATCAGGATCGGGGATTGCCTACAGTCCTCTGGTCGGTTGATCCAGAAGATTGGAAGCATCCAGGTCAGCAGGCTATTACCGAGTGTATTGTCACAGAGGCCCAGCCTGGATCGATTGTGCTATCCCATGACATTCATTTTGATACGATCCGATCAGTTCCGGGTACAATTGATGCTTTAGTTGAGCTTGGGTTTAGCTTTGCAACTGTATCAGAGCTTGCTGAACTTTGATTCAACAAAAATATGCCGATAACTGCGCAGTTCTGTCTAGCAAACATATTCGCATTAGTGACAAGCTTACGGACTATATTTATTGTTGGTTGAACAACCCGTCGAGAGCCACGTAATTATGAAAAAAGCAGAACTGCATGTTCACGTAGAAGGAACAGTTGCACCCAAGACTTATATAAAGTTATCGAAGCGTCATGGCGTAAGCATTCCATCAGGTTTTATTTCGCCACAGGAGCAGTATGTTTGGTCTGGCTTCCGAGAATTCATAGCTGCGTATGATATTGTGGCGGCCGTGTGTCGAACACCTGAGGACTATCATGACATTGTGTATGATTATCTTAAGGCTGCTTCAGCAGAGGGCTCTATTTATACCGAGTTTTTCAACTCTCCGGAACATGCAAATCGAATGGGTATGTCATACGCAGAACTTTTGGAAGGTATGGCTTCTGGCATAACGGCTGCGAAGAGAGATTTCGGTGTAGAGGCCCGGATGATTTGCAACTCGGTCCGCCATTTACCTGATGAAATTATGTTAAGCTGCGCTGAGGAAGCCGCAAAATCATCTGATCACCCACTTTTGGTAGGATTTGGGCATGCCGGTGATGAACATCAGGGGCACCCTTCTGAGCCTGCAGTCATAAAGTGCTTTGAGATAGCGAGAGAGGCTGGTCTACGCCTAACATGTCATGCAGGGGAGGTATGTCCACCTGAAATTATTTCTGCGACACTGGATCACTTGCGGGTTGAGCGAATTGGACATGGTGTTCGTGCTGTCGAAGATCCAAAAGTGCTAGAGCGGGTTGTAGCGGAAAACATCCATTTAGAGGTTTGCCCCTTATCTAATATCGCAACTGGCCAGTATAGGGAGCTAAGTAACCATCCTCTGCCTACGTTAGAAGCGGCAGGGGTGTCTATTTCAATTAATTCAGATGATCCGCCTTTCTTTTTTACCTCTGTGGGCACTGACTACAGAGCAGTTCAAGAGACGTTTAGTTTCAGCAATAAGCGCATGCTGCAGTTCACCCGAGACGCTGTTAGCCGCGCATTTTGCGATGACCAAACAAAGCAAAGACTGTTAGCAACAATCTAGACATAGCAAAAAGTGAAATCGCAATGCAGCGACCAGGGTCTAATTGAGGTTATCTCGTGCCTTATTAATTAATAATCTCCGCAACTTCAGTGTGATTGGACCTGGTTTCCCATCTCTTATGTGTACTCCATCAACAGTCGTAATTGGCATGATAAAAGTTGTGGCGGAAGTCAGGAAAGCCTCCTTAGAATCAATTAATTCCTCTAGAGAAAAGCGGCGCTCAACGATTTCAATTTGGTTTTTTTCTGCGAGCTCCAGCATTGCAAGTCTCGTCAAACCAGGCAAAATGTCCGTTCCACCTCCAGGGCGAACGAGCAATTGAGACCGTTCGTTTATCATGAAAATTGATGAAGACGCTCCTTCGGTAACATAGCCATCTTCCAGCATTACTGCTTCATAAGCGCCGGCTTCTTTGGCCGTTTGTTTAGCAATTACTTGCCCTAATAGAGCGATGGACTTTATGTCGCGACGGTGCCAACGAATGTCAGGGCACGATGCTACGCTGACACCTGTTTCGGCCCTGGGGTCAGGATCAACCTCCATCTCCTGCGTAAATGCAGTGAGAGTAGGTGTAAGGTTTAATCCTTCATAATGAAAATGGCGATCCGCTTGCCCACGGGTTACTTGAAAGTAAACAAGGCCTTGGTCAATATTATTTAGCCGAACTAACTCTCGCTCCATCTCTTCAATTTGGGTCCAGGAAAGGGGCATAGGAATGCCAATTTGTTGTAAAGAATTCTCTAGACGCCACTTATGCCTCAAAGAGTCTACAAGTTTACCATCAAGCACGGTCGCCACTTCATAAACCCCATCACCAAACACGTAGCCCCTATCAAAAATAGAGACTGACGCCTGTTCTTCAGGAAGAAAGTTGCCGTTCACGTAAACTATTCTGCTCATAACTTCTGCTTACCTCCAAAAACTTACTAAGCCATCACTAAATTTGCTTGTCACAATAGAAATTGCACCCTTGCTAAGTCTGCTTGGTAGCTCTAGTTGCGGGTCGGGCGGCGAGTTGGCGGAGTGGCTACGCAGAGGATTGCAAATCCTTGTACACCGGTTCGAATCCGGTACTCGCCTCCATTCAAGCATTGTTTAGCTTTGGGAATTTTGCCCTTGTAGGGATCAAAGCCCTTTGTTAAGGCGCCAACCGTTGGTCCGCGATAGCTCAGTTGGTAGAGCAGCTGACTGTTAATCAGCCTGTCGCAGGTTCGAGTCCTGCTCGCGGAGCCACTTTATAAGCCCCTGCTTTTGCAGGGGCTTTTTTTATGTTGCGTAAATCTCTGAAATTGGAGCAAATTTACCGTCATGGCCAATCGCATCGACAGTCCCCGAACCAATGTCGAAATACCAGCCGTGCAAGGTTAAGGATTTATTTTTAATACGTGCTGCCACGAAATCATAAGTCATGAGGTTGTTTATCTGACTTCGGATATTCTCAAGGGTAAGAGATAGTAGGTCACAGTCTGGACCAGCCGCTGATAGCGCGTCGTTGCCATGAACTATCCATCGTTTAACATGTGGAAGGTTCTCGGATGCGCCGTTTTTTAGAGCTTTCATGGCACCACAATCGCTATGACCGAGAATGACAATGTTGGTCACGCCCAGTCCTAAAATGGCATACTCGAGTGTCGCTGCAGTGCCTTCGTTCATACCGTCAGGATATTTAGGAACAAAGTTACCTGCGTTTCTAGCAAGGAACAGTTCACCGGACTCACTTTGGGTCATCGCTTGTGGCGTAAGTCGAGAATCAGCGCAGGCGATAACAAACGTATCTGGACTTTGACCCATGGCCAATGCCTGGTAGTGCTTGGCATTGTTTGCGTGCTCAGTTTTTTGGAACTTTGCAATACCTGCAATTAAATCTTCAAAAGCCATAGATGATCCTTAGTCTCAAGCCCCCTGAGATAACTTAGAATTCTTTGCAATGGCAAGGGGAATACCTTTTGAAATTGTAAGGATTGATCCCCACAAGCTTTCTGCTATTGGCCGGCGCTAATCTATTAGTCGCTGATTCGAATGCGTTTTATTTTAATCATACTTGCTAGCCTATCAATGGCAGCCTGCGTTGCCACGCTCGGAACTGCATCTTCAGTTGGGACTGCGGTAGGCGGAGCTTCGGCTAGTACTGATCAATTTTCCGACTTAGGTTCGTCTAGTGCGGGGTTTGGACCGTTAGGACCGGTCGAATACGTCGGAATGTGGGATGGATACGTAGATGATAGGGGCAACTACACGGGGGAAGACCTTACTCGCATTACCTTGAATGAGTTAAATTATTTAGACGATAGCTTCTATTCAATCATTCCACGCGACATTCGTTATTGGTGCCCTGCGTTTCGGCGGCAATCGCTTGAGGCGAGAAAGGCATTCTACCTTGGTTTAGTTTCTGGCATTGCCCAGTTCGAAACAAATTTTAGAGCTAGTGCTCGATATTTAGAGGCCGGCGGTCATTATTCACGGGGAATTCTTCAGCTAGGGCAGTTATCCTTGTCATATTATTCTGACGGCACGCGCTGTGATGTTTCCGGTGATCCTCGTCAGTTGCATGATTTGGAAGAAAATTTATCTTGTGGTGTAATGCTTATCAATCATTGGGTAAGTCGTGATAAATACATAGCCTCTGATGGAAATATTGGTCAAGGTGATGCCCGGTACTTCGGAGCTTCACGTTATTGGTCTACTTTGCGTGAAGGCCGCCGAGGTCGACGAGAAATTTCAGCTTTCACAAGGAAGCTATCAGTCTGCCGCTGATATTTCGTTAGCATGAAGATCATTTGAGCATCAGTTCTCTCATTATCGACCACATAATTTGTTTTTGAATAACATTAATTTTTGTTATTTCTTGGCGAAGGGGATCAAAGTCATATCCGACCGTATAAAAAATGACCCTAAATTAACGAAAATATCTCGCGGTATTTCAATATAATTATGTTGTTTTTTAGCCCCGTACGCTATGATGATTAACCGATAAGTATAAAAGGACATTCATGGGAATCTCTGTGTTTCAACAGCAACGCATAGCGATGGTAGATGGACAACTGCGCACGAATAAAATCATTGACCCGCAAGTCATTGATTTATTTCTTAAAACTCCCCGGGAGCTATTCGCCGTGCAAGGCCGGGAGACGTCAGCTTATGTTGATGAGGATATGGCTTTGGGTCATGGGCGAACTTTGATTGAGCCTCTAGTCGCAGCGCGTATGTTGCAGTCTGCTCAAGTTGAGGCTGGTCAAACAGCACTATTGATAGCTGGCGCAAACGGTTATTTGGCGCGTTTACTGTGTGATTTAGGTGTCTCAGTTACTGTTGTT
The DNA here is from genome assembly GCA_964228455.1 of Alphaproteobacteria bacterium. Classification (GTDB taxonomy): domain Bacteria; phylum Pseudomonadota; class Alphaproteobacteria; order UBA7985; family UBA7985; genus CAXQZM01. The sequence continues at coordinate 15,104 of CAXQZM010000039.1, forward strand.
GAGCCAATCGAGGAGCTCGCATCTCAAGGCCGTGAGAATGTAAAAGAGGCAACTTGGATTCAGTGCACCTTCGACGAGCTCCCTGAAGGCCCATTTGATCGGATTTTTGTTGGTGGATCATTAGTTGAAATTCCTCACTCTTGGTCTACTTTACTATCAGAGGGGGGAAGAATTCTGACACCCGTCTCTGGCCAAACAGGCAACGACGGAAAGTTGGTTGCGGCACATCGTTCTGGGTCAAAACTCTCA
>CAXQZM010000040.1:0-7080 GCA_964228455.1 Alphaproteobacteria bacterium
GAAAATCTTCCCAAATGCATTCGTTTTGGGGAGTTGGTGATATAGATGCCGCCAGCAAAATCTGCGATGAATTAATGGGACTTCACAATGGTTTATTTTCAGAGCCAAGTCCAAGCCCTGCAAAATATGCTCTGAGCAAACTTGGAATGATGGAAAATGAAGTACGGCTTCCTTTAGTTCCAATTTCTAGAGACACTGAATTACTAATTGATAGTGCTATGAAGCAAGCCGGGTTGATTTAAGGCTTTGGCATGTCCAAGCAAATAATCGCGCAGAATAGGAAGGCGCGCCACGATTATTTCATTGAAGATACCATGGAAGCGGGCTTGATACTCAGAGGCACAGAAGTGAAAGCTTTGCGAGATGGAAGGGCTTCCATTGGAGAATCCTATGTCGATGAGAGAGCTGGTTCTTTATGGCTGACTGGTGCACATATTTCCGAATATACCCAGGCTAATCGTTTTAATCACGAGCCCACTCGACCACGCGAAATATTGCTAAAAAAGCGTCAGCTAACTAAGCTATTAGGCCAAATTCAAGCCAAAGGCATAACGTTGGTGCCGCTAACGCTCTACTTTAATGAGCGTGGCATAGCAAAATGTGAAATTGCGCTGGTTAAGGGCAAAAAACAGCACGACAAGCGTCAAAGCGAGAAAGATCGCGATTGGTCTCGACAAAAATCTCGCTTGATGCGCGATTATGGGTAAGGTTATTCTGATTTGGGGCGAGCTATTTGCTGTCGTAATTCCGTTAACTCGATGAACTGATCAGCTTGCCTCCGAAGTTCGTCAGCTATCATTGGGGGTTGAGATTTGATTGTTGATATGACCGTAACTCTCACCCCTTTGCGTTGCACAGCAGCAACCAGAGCTTTAAAATCGCCATCTCCTGAGAATAGAACGATGTGATCTACCTTCTCAGCTATTTCGAGCATATCAACAGCCATTTCAATGTCCATCGAGCCCTTTGTTTTCCGGCGCCCAGAAGAGTCAGTGAATTCTTTGGCTGGCTTGGTGATGATAGAGTAACCATTATAATCAAGCCAGTCTACTAAAGGTTTTATTGGCGAGTAGTCTGTATCTTCTAGTAACGCCGTATAATATGAGGCCCGAAGAAGGATCGAAGTTTCACCAAAATGCCTGAGCAGTGACTTATAGTCGATATCAAATTCCAACGCACGTGCAGTGGCGTAGAGGTTTGAGCCGTCGATGAAGAGCGCCAGGCGTTCGCCGGCGTAAAATTGTGCCGTCATAGAAATCTCATTATTTAAAATGGTGGGGGCCGGATATGGCCCCAACCACGATGTTTAAGTCGTCGAAAGAATATGCTTAGTAAATGAAACATGCTCCTGGGGGCTTCAAGTCATAGGCAAAGGTTTAAAGGTAAATATTTGTGAGTAAATTCATTGGGTTGGGCACAAATTTGCCCCTGGCGGACCAACGCAACGGTCAAAAAATACTTTTCGACGCCCTTGAGGTTTTGAATGCGGCGGGTTTGAATACTGTCGCTATTTCAGATTTTTATCGGACTGAGCCTGTGCCAGTTTCTGATCAAAATTGGTATGTAAACGCAGTGGCTGAAATTCAGACAGATTTAAGCCCAGAGCGAGTTTTGGAGACTTTGCACCGCGTTGAGGCTGAGTTTGGTAGGGTGCGCGGAGAGCGGAATGCAGCGCGCACACTCGATTTAGATATTATTGCTTTTGATAGCCTTGTTACACCAGAAACTGGACCAGCACCTCATATTCCACACCCCAGGATGCAAGATCGTGCATTTGTTCTGATCCCGTTAGCCGATGTTTCTCCACGTTGGTGCCATCCGGTAACGGGTGCGAGTCTCTCAGAATTAATAGATCGGCTTCCAACAGGGCAAAGAATCGAACCTCTTGAAGTTTAGGTTGCAACGTTTTAAGGGCGCTTTCTCACCCGGCTGGAAAGTCAACACCTCCCTTCAGAACTAAGGACTGCGATCTATGGCGCGCGTTACCGTTGAAGACTGTATTAACGAAATCCCAAATCGATTTGAGCTGGTTATGAAAGCGGCGCATCGCGCACGTAACATTGGCGGGGGAGCTCCGATCACCATCGATCGTGATAATGACAAGAACCCTGTTGTTGCATTGCGTGAAATCGCTGATCAAACGGTGGACCTAGACAATCTAGAGGCTGGATTAGTTACTAACATGCAGCGTTACGTGGCGCCGGAAGAGAGAGCGGACGTTGCAGATGCAGATTCTTCACAAGACTTGCTTCGTTCTTCTTCATTCCGAGATAGAATGATTGGCGATTCAATGCCTCATATGATCTTCGAAGACGTTGACGTTAGGGAAGATTAAACCCCATATAGGGGGATAGATGCGCCCCGTTAATGATCTTCAAGCGGCATTAACCGCCTATGACCCCGATGCGGATATAGCTTTATTGGGTAAAGCTTATGATTTTGGCCGCGAGGCGCATGAGGGTCAGGTTAGAGCCAACGGCAAGCCTTATTTTGAGCATCCAATAGAAGTTGCAATGATTGCTGCGGATTTGGAGCTAGATCAGGCAACTGTTATCACGGCACTTCTCCATGACGTAGTGGAAGATACGCCGATATCGGTAGCGGAAATTAACCAGCAGTTCGGTGAAGACGTAGCAAGTCTTGTTGACGGCGTGACTAAACTCAGTGTGCTCGAGTTAAAGTCTAAGAGGACGAAACAAGCTGAAAATTTTCAAAAGTTGATGGTAGCCGCATCAGAAGACGTTCGAGTTCTTTTGGTAAAGTTAGCAGACCGACTGCATAATATGCGCACTCTGCATCCATTACGTCCAGATAAGCGGGTCAGAATTTCCCACGAGACAATGGATATTTATGCACCATTGGCCGAGCGAATGGGCATGGCTGAAATGAAGGATGAGCTGAAAGACATCGCCTTCTCTTATATCAACCCAGAAGGCCGAGAGGCCGTAAAAGTTCGTCTCGATGCCGTTATGTCGGATGGTATGAAACTCGTCGAGGGCATCATTTATGAGCTGGAAGGTGTGTTGCGGCTCAACTCAATGGAACCAAAAATCTCAGGTCGGGTTAAAACTCTCTACTCAATATTTGAGAAAATGACTCGAAAAGAGGTGGAGTTTGATCAGCTTTCTGACATCATGGGATTTCGTTTGATTTTGCCCTCGATATCAGACTGCTATGCAGCTCTTGGATACCTGCACGGGGCTTACCAAATGGTCCCGGGTCGGTTTAAAGATTATATATCCCTGCCAAAAAGAAATGGATATAAGTCGCTGCATACGGGCTTAATTGGCCCAAAAAATCGTAAAATTGAAATCCAGATTCGTACTCCTAAAATGCATGAGTTAGCTGAGAAGGGTGTTGCGGCTCATTTCTCATATAAGCGCGGAGATATAGGCCTAAAAAGCGCAGCAGAGTTCGGTTGGTTGAGGCAGCTCCAAGATATTATGGAAGCCAGTGATGACCCTGAGGAGTTGCTCGAGCATTCAAAAATTGATCTTTTTGCGGATCAGGTATTTTGTTTTACGCCAAAAGGAGAGCTTGTCGCTCTTCCGAATGGTGCAACTTTGGTCGATTTTGCCTACCAGGTTCACTCAGCTGTGGGTGACACCTGTGTGGGTGGATTAGTTAACGGAAGAAATCGACCCTTAACCCATCAGCTAGTAAATGGGGACCAGGTCGAGATTCTCAGATCGAAAAATGCACAGCCGAGCCCTGATTGGGAAACTTTTGTGGTTACTGGCAAAGCTAAGGCAGCGATTAGGCGATTTAGGAGGCAGTCTGAGCGTGATCAGTATGTTGAGCTTGGTCAGCAGCTTGTGCAAAGGTTTTTTGAGGCTGAAGATTATGAGTTGACCCGGAAAGGCTTAGAGGCCTCTCTCAGTAAATTACGCCTGCATGAGATTGAAGAGATCCTTGCGCGGGTAGGCTCTGGGATTTTGAGCGCCCGCGAGGTTCTTTACGCTGTTTATCCCGCTGCTAAAGATGCGCATGAGCGAGCTATTCGCGATAAGGCAAATCAAATCACAGATAGACGAAGTGACAAGAAGCAGGGTCCTGTAACTATTGGTGGGTTGGTAAAGGGAATGGCCTATCGTTTGGCCGGTTGCTGCCATCCGCTACCAGGCGATCAGATTGTTGGAATTGTTCATACCGGTTCGGGAATAACGATACATACAGCAGATTGCGAGACTCTGGTAAATTTCGAGGAGGAGCCAGAGCGTTGGCTAGCAGTTACCTGGGAGCAAGACGGGCAGGGGTCTGCCGTTGGTCGATTAGAAGTGATGTTGCATAACAAACCTGGCTCCCTTGGTGAATTATCGACGGTAATTGGTAAATCACTTGGGAATATTTCGAACATAAGAATACAATCCCGTGACACTGATTTTTTCCAAATGCTTATCGATGTTGAGGTGTCAGATTTACGTAATCTCAACAATATTGTTGCAGCCTTGCGTGCTTCAAAAGTCGTCGCGCAAGTAAGCCGGTCTAGGCAGTAATGATAATAGGCTTAGGTAATGACATAGTAGACACTCGGCGATTGAAGGCAACGTGGGATCGGCGGAGCAATCGTTTCGTAAGCCGAATTTATACGCCTGCAGAACAAGAATTTTGCTTGTCTAAATTCAGTCCAATTGATGCTTTTGGTCGATATTATGCTGCTAAAGAAGCTGCGGTAAAAGCGCTAGGTACTGGTTTCACGGGTGGCGTAAGTTGGCGGTCAGTGGAGGTTATCCGACGTACGAACATGAAGCCTACACTCGCCTTTCATGGAGCTGCTCTGCAGCGCTTAGAAGATATGACCCCTAATGGCTACGAGCCAAGATGGGAGTTATCAATGAGTGATGAGCCACCATATGCATCTGCGGTGGTCGTTTTGTTTGCTGTCAAAGTAAGTGAACAAGTTGCCCGGAGTTCAACAACCCGATATAGCCTCAAAGACACAAGAGAGTAGGATCAAATATGGCTGAAAGACGTCGTCGTCGCAGCTCGCGCATGAAGTCTGAAATATCATCAGGGAGTAAGGAGAAGAAGGGCGAAAGCTGGCTATCGTTAATCGTATCGACTGCCGCAATCGTTTTTGTCGTGAAGTCCTTTATCATCGACTCATTTTGGATTCCAAGCTCTTCAATGGAGCCTACTCTGGACATTGGCGATTTCATTGTCGTTACAAAGTGGTCTTATGGATATAACCGCCATTCGCTTATGTTTGACCCACCTATCTTCAGGGGACAAAGACTTTGGCCCAGAGATCCTAGTCGTGGCGATGTTGTAGTTTTTGATGCTACAGCTTCTGCCCCGGGTCAAGTTGTTGCAGATCAATCTGCTTATATCGATTTAGAAAATGGAGGTAGGCACATAATTAAAAGAGTTGTGGGTCTTCCAGGTGATCGTGTTCAATTGCTGAACGGCTTAGTCATTATAACAACAGCAAACGGTAAAACATTATCTTTTTCTAGGGATGAAATCGAGCTCTCGGGCGAGAGCGCTAGAGCGATGACTTATAGCGAGACAAATCCTGAGGGACGGTCTTATCTTGTTCGTGAACTGCGTGGCATTGTTACCGATGACAACTTCGATACGGCAAATGGAGGATGGTTTAACCATTTTACCGACGGCACTGTTCCAGAAGGTCATGTTTTTGTGATGGGTGATAATCGAGATCAGTCTTCAGATAGCCGCGCTTCTCTCCGATCTATACCGATATACAAAATTGTTGGCCAAGCTCAGTTCTCATTGTTCTCATTAAACGAGAACTGGTTGCCTCGGATTGATAAGTTCTTTCGGCCAATTCGTTGATGACTGATCTAACGCCAGTTGAAAAGCTGCTTGGGTATCATTTTGTTGACAAGGGGCACTTAAGCGCAGCGCTTACACACTCATCACTAAGAAAACAGATGCGCACCTCTTATGAGCGGCTTGAGTTTTTGGGTGACAGAGTTTTGGGGCTCGTAATCGCTGATTTGCTACTAAAGCGTTTTCCGAAGGAACCGGAAGGTGACTTGGCGAAGCGCCAGGCGGCCCTCATTAAGCGTGATACGCTTGCTGATGTTGCTAGGAAAATTGCGCTAGGGCCTCACTTGAAAATGTCAAAAGGTGAGGTCCAAGCCGGCGGTCGCGATAATCCCAATATGCTCTCTGATACCATGGAGGCGCTTATGGCTGCCTTATATTTAGATGGAGGCCTCGAGGCTGCAAGGGGATTTATAGTCCCCCTATGGGACCCACTAATTGAAGCCGCTAAAGCACCACCAAAAGATGCTAAAACCTCTCTTCAAGAGCGCACCCAAGCGCTCCGTATTGGTTTGCCAAAGTATGAATTGTTTGAGCAAACTGGCCCAGATCATAGCCCGATTTTTGTTGTGAATGTGTTTGTTCAAGGTCAGCCGTCATGTAAAGGTGAGGGCAAATCTAAACGTGAGGCTGAGCAAGCAGCCGCAGCCAATATGCTGGAGATTTTACAATGACAACTACCAGGTGTGGTTTCGTAACCTTATTAGGCGCGCCCAATGCGGGTAAATCCACATTACTAAACCAACTGGTCGGAACCAAAGTTTCAATTGTCTCGGCTAAAGTGCAAACTACGCGCGCTCGGATCACTGGAATTTGGACAGACTCTTCTCATCAAGTCGTCTTTGTTGATACGCCAGGAGTTTTCTTGGGAGCTAATCGAGTGCTTGAGAAATCAATGGTTGAGGCGGCATGGGAGGAAGCTCAAGGTGGAGATGTAAAGCTCATACTGGTTGATGCCGCAAAGAAATCTGCTTCGGACCAGAGCGATATTTTCTCTCGTTTGAAGGAAGTGCCGGGCGACGGGCCGGTAGCTCTAGTGCTAAATAAAATAGACCTGATTCCTGTGGAGAGGCTTTTACTATTATCTGAAAAATTAAATCAGGCCTTTGAGTTTGATGCAACTTTTATGATTTCGGCGGCGCATGGTCGAGGTCTTGAGGAGCTCAAGAATTGGGTAAATAACGCTATTCCTGAAGGCCCATTTCTTTATCCGTCTGATCAAGATTCTGATTTGCCAGAAAGAAAACTAGCTGCAGAGTTGACCCGAGCAAAGCTTTTCAATGCGCTTCA
>CAXQZM010000041.1:0-5255 GCA_964228455.1 Alphaproteobacteria bacterium
TCGCTCGCCATTTCCCCGCACCCTTTGTCGATAAAATTATCGAAATGTCAGGTGCCGAGCTCACGCCCAAAGAGGGCGATCATTATTCCGCCGAGACGCTCGATGGACTGGCGAAAAATATGAGCAAGAATCTCTGTAGCCCCGATGATATCGCCAACGCCGTTATGTATGCGGTGACTCAGCCCATCACGGTAAATATCGCAGACATCGTGGTCAGACCTCCTCGCGCCATGGCCATCCCCCATTAAAACTTGAGACACCAGAGGCTTCGTCATGTATCGCTCCAAAGACACAGAATTTACATCACGGCTACAGAAGCTCTTTGGTGAAAACATAGCGCTGACACCACTCTCCTCTTCAGACCGTATTGGACGGCGGATGTCCGGCATAGATTTGCGCCAAGACCTGTCAGCGGAACAAGCCCAGTTACTCATTGATTTACTCGATGCCTATCAGGTGATCACCTTTCCCGACCAAGACCAAAATTCATTTCGGGTCGCGCACCTTGAGAGGATTGCAAATCACTTCGGTGCGCCCATCCCCCATCCAAAGAACTACGTAAACTATGTCGAGCACCACACTCAGGGAGTGCCACTACAGCTACTTCCCGAGGATCAGCAAGCCAGCAGTCGCTGCAATGCCGCGTTCCCCGGCGACTTGACCTGCGTTGAAGACGCCAACAGCCCCGCGGTTTATATCGTGACCAATCTTCCTGGGAGCGGCGCGCAGCGCGAAGAGCGACTGGTCGGTGGATTGCATTGGCATACGGATATTGAGTTTGAACCTGTTCCGTTATCTACCAGCATGTTCTACGTACAAGCGGCCCCAAAAACGCGCAACAGCTCCAGTGGCACGTGGGTTCCAAACATTAAACGCCCAGAAGGTTTTTACCACCCGGACTCAGCACCCGAATTAATGGACCGACGCGAGAATCTCCCGCTCAATGGAGAAACCGCCTACGCAGACACGGCAGCGGCATTTGTTGACCTTCCCGCGAATGAGCAGCAAGCACTCGAAAACGTGACTCTTCGGCGCCGCGTTCGAGTAACTGACCCAGGCTGGCTAGCGCCCCTGGTGTATAAAAATCCACGCACAGGGCGAAAGTCTTTGCATAGCCCTATCTGGGCCTCGCGAGGAGGCAATATTGCGCCAGTCCAGGTTGAGGGTATGTCGATCGAGGAATCACGGACTTTCCTCGACCGACTGGAGACCCATATTCTCGATCCAAAGTACCGCTACGATCACGTACATCGCCCGGGTGACGTCACCATCTGGAGCAATTTCTCCACGGTGCACAACGCACCGCCTGCGAAGAGTGTTATCAACTCCCCTGATGATGCACGGCTGATGGATCGCATTAGTTGCAAGGGTTCACCGAGCTTCAACCTCCCGCGCGAAGACTCGGAGGGTTGGATCAATGAACATATTTCACCCCCGTACCGAACGCCAGATCAGTACGTAATAAACACTCCCCAAGAGAGATAGGGCTACACTAAATATCCACAGTCAATACAGCGGGCAAAAGTGGGGGGAAGCACTCTCCAAATTAGAATTACGCGTCCAAGATCTTCAAGCTGCCTCGATAGCGTCAAAGGCGCCATTGAGAAAAGGTTCAAACTTTCGCCATACCTCAGAGCTACCTACGTAAACCTTTTTTCTGACTTGTTCAGCGGACGCCGTCGAAACATCTCGATTATTTTTTTGGGGATGAAGACAACTTTCCTCCCAATTGACTCCCACGAAATCAATCAACGTCCGCGTCAAGCTCTCTTGGTCAAGCGTCAAACTTTCATAGTTAATATGGCGTATTTGGTGGCCGCAAAGCAGCTCCCAATGCTGCATAAGCGCCTTATATCTGTTGAAGTGGCGAACGGTGTCTTCAATATCATAGCTATAACCTAACGAAGGCCCCGAGAAATATTGTTTGAAATTTGACCAGCAGGTAGCTGCCGGATCTCGCGTCACATGAATAAACCGTGCCTCAGGTATTGCCGCTACCATCAATGCAATGTGCAAAAAGTTATGTGGCATTTTGTCAGTGACAAACGAGGCTCCGTTACTGAACTTCTCCAGCTCCGTTAAATAGGCAGATCGAAATTCAGAAATACTATCTCGCGTGCAAACCTCCTTGCCTAAGCTAAGCGATCTTCCAAAGCGATTCACATAGGGAAGTTCACCGCCAGCACTAATATTGGAGTGGCACGACAATATTTGCTCAATTAATGTGGTTCCAGAGCGAGGCATGCCGACGATAAAAATAGGGGTGACGCCTAGCATGCAATCTGCGTCTGTGGACTTGATATCCCTAATGAGAGCAGAAGTTTTAATTACATCATTAAAAATATCTCTATCTTTTTCGTCATTGTAGGACACTCGACGTCTTCTTAATTTACCGCCTGCGCTATAACTCTCAAACGCGACGCCAAAATTTCCAATGTCCTCCTGCATCTTTGCATAGGTATACAAAAGCTGGCACCGGTCCCCCTCAGGTAAATCGGCCCGGCGAAGTATTTTTTCAACGGTATTAATTTGATCATCGCCCGACTTGTAAGTGACTAAAGAGCTCAAGCTTCTGTGTGCGGAAGCATGCCCAGGTTGAATTTCCAATGCTTTCTTATGCGAAGTAATCGACTTATCAAACTCACCCTGTGCGCTATAGACCATGCCCAAGTTAGCATATGCGTCAGCAGCATCAGGACACAGAGTCAGGGCTTTTCTATAAGCCTTTAATGCAGATACATTTCTACCCAAATCATGCATTGCAGCACCCATGTTGATAAATGCTTCAGCATATTCCGGCTTCAGCACCAGTGCTCGCTCATGGCATCTGACAGCCTCATCCGGGTAGCCTCTCTCTCGTAAGAGAACACCCAAATTGTTAAACCCCGGAGCAAAAGTCGGATCAACTTCAGTGACTTTTTTTGATGCTAAATACGCTTCATCCAAATTTTGTAAGTTATTCTCAGCCAGCGCGCGACAATGCCAAACAACAAGGTCATCGGGGAATCGATCAATTAGGCGCGTGGTAAGCTTCGACAGCTCCGCGTATTGTTTTTCTTCCGCCAACCTAAGTAACTTATCGACGATATCCGGGGGCGCAGTTTTTAATTTAAGACCTTCCACAAGAGCTAAGCCCCGGCGAGCCTTTTCGTTCGCCGGAAAATGCCGAAGAATTTCTCCGTAGATTTCTGCTGCTTGCTCTGGATCGTTTCGTTTTAGTGAGAGTGCAGCCTTTCTCAGCATCGTATCCACTCGCAACTTCATGAACTTCTGAACCTCCACCAAATAGTTATCGGATAAACTGACGCACGAGAATTAGGAGACTCATATCTAGTGAGTGATTTATTTGCGTCACCAAGAACCGCAGATAGTTTTCAATGCATTTTTTGGCTATTGCCAAGCCCCATCTACAAGCAATACCCAGTGCAAATATGCACAAGATGAGGAACATTTGCACCCCACATTGATTAACCCCAAAGTATCGACGCAGAACATTCTAGGAACATCACCGCAGTGCTTTTAATGTGAGCACTAAAGTCATGCGAAGAGAGGACCCCTTGCCACTCTCAGGACATACTGTAAACACAGACAGGTAATCTGCCTGGCGTCAGCCTTACAGAAAGTTTAGGGGCGAACTGCTTTTTCGATTCAAGCTTGATAGTAAGGAGTCCAAAAATTTTTACTCGGAGGTTCAGATTTGGCATCGTTAGCGCAGGTCATAACCATCTGCCGTAACTTTCTATTCGATAAGTTAGTCATTACGGCACTGAATAGATTCACTTTCTTCCCATCTGCGTGCACCGAGAATATGTTGTTCTTATCAGCGTTCCATCCGTAAACGCGGCTGCTCTTGAAGGTAAGGATCATTTGATCTTGATACTGCAGCCAGGCATCAACGCAACTGTAGATCATTTCAGGGCTTGTGTCGGACTTTTGCGATAGAACCAAGGGAAAATTATGATGGAACTGGGGTAGCAATGAACAGCCGGCGAAAAATATCACTATGAGTAAAGTGCCAAACCGCATTAATAAGACCTCCTCATCTCGTCTATCTCCACCTTAAACAATAAGCACCTAATTTTCGAGGCGCGAATCCGGAATTGAGTTCAGATCCCGTTTATTTTCAAGCATTAAAAAATGCTCTGAACGGATAAAATACTCATCAGCTGCCGCAGTCAGCCTGTGCTAATTTGGTGCATATGCAAGGTAGAACGCCACTTAAAGGCGCAGGTTACCGTGATTTACTTAGCCTAAAGCCCCTAACACTCTGATTTTTGTATAAACGATGTCCAAGGCATGAATCGTGCTGGGTCATCTGATATCGGTAACCGGGAGTATTCCTGAACATGAAAATCAGAGACTTGTGCATTATTTTTCTTTCCATGGCTCTCGTTGACGTCGCGAGAGCCCAAGATCAGCGTTTAGCGTGTAACAGCTTTGCCGAACTTGCGGCAACGGTAATTCAGATACGTCAACGAGAGCCAGAAGCAATTCACGTTCTTGACTACGCGGACGCTAATTTAAAAGACCAGTACCCCCCATATGTCTTTAGCTTGGTTAAGGAGATGATCCGCGACGCCTTTGCACGCCAACCCGTCGGGACGACCTCGCTAGAGGGAGAAGTCCGAACCTTCGCGAGGCAACAACGAGCGGAATGTAATGAGTTGTACGCGCAGCTGGATCCGTAAGGCGATTAAATCGGGCGGATATCCAGGGTCTTTTACAAGGGTCTTGGGATTAGTATCGGCAGTAACATCACTGCTCGAGGGTTTGCCTAGTGAGGTTAATAAATTAGGTCAAGCCTCAATGTCCAAGATCCTACCGAGCATGTTGTCGTTGGTGTTGAGAGTTTTAAGATTAGCTTCGAAGAGATTTTGAGCGGTCTTCATCTCAAGAAGTTCTTCTGCAACATCAACATTGGAGGGGGTGTCTGGTATTGGTTCGCCGCCGGTCTGGATATTATTTGGAGACTCAACCGCACTAACCTTTTCGACCTTGACTTCAACGCCATAGGTACCGGTTCGTGTCGTTACTTGCTGCTTTTGATATCCGTCAGTGTTTGCGTTGGCAACGTTATTAGCGCTAACTTTTAGCTTCAGCGAGGCTGCCTGGAGGCCAGATATTGCTGCGTTGTAAACTGTATTTACCATAGCGATCCGGTCTGTCTTGCTGTCAACATTGCGGCTTCAAATTTCAGTAGTAGACGTTAATGCAATTTAAAGCAATCTTAAACAGCTGCATTTACGTTACATTAC
>CAXQZM010000042.1:0-7669 GCA_964228455.1 Alphaproteobacteria bacterium
CAGGTATGCCCCGCATTTAAAGGGCATCGAGGGCGTCAAAGCTTCTTGAATTTCTTTCGGCATTTATGTGATAAGCACACCTTAGATGAGCGAGATAATCAAGGAAAATTCAAGAATATCAGGACCTTGGAAAGGTGCTAACCAAGGTAGCTTGCGTGTGAGAAATGAACGGATCGTGCTGCAATTGATCCGCGAACACGGGGAGCTTACTAAGGCAGAAGCGACCCGAGCCACTGGCTTATCTGCCAATGCCATGTCTGTCATATTCCGCGCTTTGGAGGAAGATGGTCTGCTTCTTAGGGGTGAACCGACTCGTGGCCGTATAGGTCAGCCATCAATTCCTCTACGCCTTAACCCCGAGGCCCACTCCTATGTCACACTCAAAGTGGGGCGGCGCAGTTTGGAACTCGCCGTGGTTAATTTTGTTGGGAGTGTAGTTGCTAGCAATAACTTGCCCTTGCCCTTTCCCACCCCAAACAAGACGGTAGAGTTTGTCCGCGATAAACTGGATGCTGTTTTAAAGTCAGCAGGTAAAACTAAGCGTGCCATTTCTGGCATGTCGATTGCTATGCCCTTTGAGCTATGGAATTGGGCCTCTGATTTTGGCGCGCCCCCCGCCGAGATGGATACCTGGCGAGATTTTGATCTGGCGTCCGCGATAGAGGATATCGTGCCTTGGTCTGTTGCTATTGAAAATGACGCAACAGCTGCTTGTCGAGGAGAGGTTGTTTTTGGCAAACATTTGGACAAGCAGGATTGGATTTATTTTTTTGTAGGCACGTTCATCGGTGGCGGCGTTGTTATGAATGGCCGTGTATTCCCTGGGAGGCGCGGAAATGCAGGTGGTTTTGGCCCCATGCGCGTGCCTGAACAAGAGGGGGGTAATCGACTAGTAGATCATGCATCCCTAGTGGTCTTGGAGAAAGATATAGCGAAAAACGGGGGTGACCCGCTTTTAGTCTATGACCAGAACCCCGATTGGGCGGGGCATGAGAAAGTAGTCGATAATTGGATCGAAAGAGCCGCGAGAAACCTAGCTCATGCAACGGTTTCTTCTTTGTCTGTTATTGACTTCGAAGCCGTCGTTATAGACGGCGCTATCTCACCTGACATTAAGTCTAGGCTGGTTGCGGAGGTTATTAAGCAGCTAGAAAATACAGACCTTCAAGGCATTTTGATGCCCAAGGTGGAAGCTGGCCAGATCGGCCACCAAGCTCGAACCATTGGGGCAGCAGCACTCTTATGCGACGAGTACACTCCAAAAAATCCTTATAGATGATTTGTTAATAGCTCTTCAGTGGATAAATTTAGCGAAATCAATGGGTTTAATATAACCTCTCACGTAGCGCCTTAATTACAGCTACCTAAAAACCACTCCTTCAAAATACTGAGCTGATTTAATTCCAGGCAATTTAAGCACTGTTGCAATCAAATTGGAACTGCGGTTATTAAGCAGGCTCAAATGAAACCAGAGGCGATTAACCTAAAAGAGAAACTCTCAAAGTTCTCAGACTTTTGGTCTCCTAAAGTAATTGCGGAGATGAATGACTACCAGTTCAAACTTTGCAGATTTAGTAGATAAATCGTTGACCAGATTCCCCAACTATAGCGATCTTTTGTAGGAGAAAAGCAATGCTTTACTGCCTGCAAGGGGTGCTATAGACACTTGTTCTAACGTCTAGCGAGTTCTCAACCATGAGCGTCCTCCTTTTAGGTACTTTCTTCGGTCATGGCATATGATCCGTAGGCGCGAGCTAAGAAAGGAAAGACAGATGCTCTATGAGAAAATGGCACAAACCCAAGAAGCGCGAGATTCAGAGGCTTTCCTAGAGCTAGTTCATGATGATTTCGTTATGGTCAGTCATCAATCAGGCACTCAGCGGGACAAGGCGGCTTTTTCAGAAATGCTCAATCACATGATGTCGAGCGATAAGTTAGTTATAAGCAACCAGCGATGTGTTTATGAAAATGATGACATACTCGTGGAACACAGTTTTATGACCTTCCCAGATGGCAGCAAAGAAGCCGTGATGGGTGTTTGGAGTAAAAAAGATGGTCAATTCATTAAAGTCGAAACGGGTGCAACACCTGTAAAATAATAGAAGTTTGAAAAAAATTAAGCGCAGAAAAAGGAGATCCAAAATGCCAACGATCGAAGTAAAAAATTTCACTAATGACGCCGATGAAGTTGCAACGCCGCCAAATGCTCGGGTCGAAACTGTAAATGTCCTAGGCAACAGAGTTATGCGGCTAACCGTTCAGCCAGGCTGGAAATGGTCATCTGATATTAAGCCAGTTGTTGGAACAGACAGCTGCCAGGCAAAACACGTCGGCGTAATCGTAGAAGGCACGATAACTTGCCGTCATGACGATGGAACCCAAGTTACGTATAGCGCGGGTGATGCATACGCCATCGATCCTGGGCATGATGCATGGGTTGAGGGTGACAAACCGGCTGTAGCGTTTGAATTCCACGGGATGTGGGGCGAGTAGCCTAAGTTAACCAGCTCTCTTTATTGGAAGCTATGTTTTGATTTAAATAGGAACATTCATGAGAAATAGAGTTCTTTTAGTGTCAACCGCACTAATACTGCTGGCTGGCTGCAAAGCTGATGAAGTTGAGATAACCTTGCGAACTGATGATATTCTTGACGTGTCGCAAGGCGGCAGCGAAATGGTTGAGTTTGAAGCTGTATTCTCAACATTTGGAGACCTTGATGACGAAGAACGTGCTCAAGTTGAAGCCTTAGAAGATATCTTGGAGAGATATGTCGAACTTGACGACTTCGAGCTCGACAAAACGGATATGGGTTTTGAGGTCTCTATTGAGGGTGAGATTGCGATGACATCTGATCTCAGCACAAGTGATGCATACTTTGTCGGAGTTTCACCATCAAAAATAGTTGAAGGTGCATATCTTGTACAACTGAATACGGGCTCGAATTTCAATGCTATGCAACTAGAAATGGAAGATATAAGCTTTATGCTTTCGCCAGATGCCTTTCACCCCACGAGATTTAAAATTCGCGGAGATGAGGAATTTGATATTATCGCGCCGGCAGTACAAATTGATGGACGCTACCACCTAATCTGGCGAGGTAAAACGCAAGACAGAATATCAATGACATTTGCTAACGGTGCTTTTGATGAAGTGGGTGCAGGTTTCTTGATAAAACCATGAAATACAACAATTAGGGTGGAAAGGTTTTGAGCATATCGATCGTTAGTCAGAAGATCATTTTTATCTAATCAATACCTCTAGCAGGAAACATAATGGCACATCCTAAAATTGATTTTTGGTACTCAATCGGCAGCACCTATACCTATCTGACAGTTATGAGACTTGATGGCGTTGTTAAATCCGAGGGGGTAACTTTCAATTGGTGCCCTTTCAACGTGAGACATGTTATGGTGGAACAGAATAATGTTCCATTTATGAATAAGCCAATCAAAGAGGCATATATGTGGCGTGATGTTGAGAGGCGTTCTCAATCCTATGGCCTCTCTCCAATTATCCCCGCACCATACCCAGCACCAAAAATGGTTTTAGCAAACCAAATTGCCATGGTGGCCTCAAAGGAAGGTTGGTGCGAGTTATATACGAAAGCTACATACAAACGTTGGTTCGAGCACGGTGAAGCCCCAGGAGATAAGCAAAACTTAGATAACAGCTTGTTAGCAGCAGGCCAGGATAAAGACCGAGTAATTGAGTTAGCAACTTCTCAAGAAATAATTTCTAGGCTGGAGCAGGCAACGCAGCATGCAATTGATCTTGGAGTGTTTGGATCACCAAGTTTTGTGATTGATGGTGAGGTTTTCTGGGGCGATGATCGCCTAACAGATGCCATCGGATGGGTTAAACAAACATAATTAATTTTAGGTAACAAGAGCTGGCGGAATAGAGGAGGTCGCATTATGGGCGTCTCCCAATTATCCCCATATCTACGGGAAAAATGTTTCTAGAATTGGAGAAAAATAGATGAGCGCAGCTGTTATAGACGGAAAATCTTTTGCCGATAGCGTAAGACAGCAAGTAGCTGATCACGCAAGTCGTCTTAAAGTAGACCATGGAATTATACCGGGTCTAGCTGTAGTTCTTGTTGGAGAAGATCCAGCCAGCCAAGTTTACGTTCGATCGAAGGGTAAACAGACAGTTGCAGCTGGCATGAATTCTTTCGAACACAGGTTGCCCGCCAATACTGACCAGTCTACTTTGATGGCGAAAGTGCAAGAGTTAAATGATGACCCAAAAGTTCACGGAATTCTGGTTCAGTTGCCACTTCCAAGACATCTAAACGAGCATGATATTATCACTTCTATCAAGCCAGAAAAAGATGTCGACGGCTTCCATATCTCTAATGTTGGACTGCTCAACACCGGGCAAAAGTCTATGGTTCCTTGCACACCTTTAGGTTGTTTGATGATGTTGCGTGACCATCACGGAAGCTTGTCAGGTTTAAACGCTGTGGTGGTAGGCCGCTCCAACATTGTTGGCAAACCAATGGCCGCACTTCTTTTGCAGGAATCATGCACTGTTACAATTGCCCACTCTAGGACCAAAGACCTAAAAAAGGTATGTAAGGAGGCAGACATATTGATTGCAGCGGTCGGGCGGGCAGAAATGATTACTCAAGAATACTTGAAGCCAGGCGCAACGCTGATCGACGTAGGGATTAACCGTGTCGCTGCTCCGGAAAAGGGAGAGGACAAAACAAAACTGGTAGGCGATGCTGATTTTGGGTCATGTGAAAATATTGCAGGCGCGATAACTCCTGTTCCAGGAGGAGTTGGCCCCATGACAATTGCGTGCCTATTAGCAAATACTGTAACAGCTGCATGCCGCGCCAACAATTTAGCAGAACCAGAGGGGTTAACAGTCTAATTAAGTAACGCTAAGGCTATCCTTGGAGGATACATCATGGCTCAGGTCAAATTAGAAAATATCTGCAAATCCTATGGAGAACTAGAAGTTATCCATGGGGCTAATTTGACCATCGAGGATGGTGAGTTTGCAGTCTTAGTGGGGCCTTCTGGTTGTGGTAAATCAACCCTGCTTCGGATGATCTCAGGTTTGGAGCAAATAACCAGTGGAGATCTGACCATTGGTGATCAACTAATGAATGAAACCCATGCATCCGAGCGGGGTGTGGCAATGGTTTTCCAATCCTATGCCTTATACCCCCATCTTACAGTGCGTGGGAACATGGAGTTTGGTTTAAAAATACAGGGAATGCGAAAAGAGGAACGCGACGAACGTGTTCAAAAAGCCGCGGACACCCTGCAAATTACAGAACTGCTTGATCGAAAACCAAAAGCAATGTCGGGAGGTCAGCGCCAACGTGTTGCTATTGGCCGAGCTATTGTTCGTGATCCTGATGCCTTTTTATTTGATGAGCCTCTATCAAATCTTGACGCGAAGCTTAGAGTTCAAATGCGCCAGGAGCTTACAGAGTTGCATCAGCGGCTTAAAACTACGATGATTTATGTTACGCATGATCAGATCGAGGCTATGACAATGGCTGATAAAATCGTCGTTTTGCAATCTGGCTACATTGAGCAAATTGGGACTCCAATGGACTTGTACCATCGACCTGAAAATATATTTGTCGCTGGATTTATTGGCTCCCCAGCTATGAATTTTATGCAAGTTGATGCCAACATAAGTGGAAAAACCGCTAATGTTAATTTGCCTGGAGGTGACCCACTAAAAGTTGCACTCGCCAAACCAGTCGATAAATTTGATGGCGAAATTACTCTGGGTGTCCGCCCAGAGCATTTAGAAATTGCTGGCCGCTCAAAAACAGCCAAAATCAAGGGTAAAATTCGTCACGTGGAGAGGCTTGGTTCCGAGAGTTTCTCGTACATCAGGTGTGATAAGATAGAGTTAAGCCTAAAGTCTGACGGTGAAGCACCGTTGCACGCCGGAGAAGATATAACGCTAGCGATAGACCCAAAACGCGTTCACTTATTTGATGCTGATGGCAAGGCTCTTACTAAAGGTACCGGATAGCCCAATAGCAGCCAGGTTAGGAGACACCTCAGATTGACGGTTATTTTTAAACTCACGTAAATTCGGCTGAGTTAAATGCTTATTACTTCTGGATTTGTTGGCTTATCATCAGGCTTGGGACTCATACTAGCCATCGGCTCACAAAATGCGTTTGTCCTGCGCCAGGGGCTCATGCGCCAACATGTTTTCCCACTAGTCCTGTTCTGCGCTGTTTCTGATGCGATACTTATCGGAGCGGGCGTACTCGGTTTTGGAGTATTAGTAGAGAGGGCACCGCTGTTTCCAGCCATTATGCTTTGGTTTGGGGTCGCATTTCTTATTTTTTACGGGATCAGCCGGCTACGGGCAGCATGGCAGGGTTCAAGTAATCTCTCAGCGGGTGAATCACGAACTAATCTTCATGAAGTGCTCCTTCTTGCCGGAGCATTTACTTGGCTCAACCCTCATGTTTACTTGGATACAGTCGCACTAATGGGATCAATTTCCACATGCTTTGTCGGAACGGATGAGAAAATTTCGTTCTTCTTGGGAGGCGCTGCCGCTTCTTTGCTGTTTTTTTTCGCGTTGGGCTTTGGCGCAAAACTACTTGCACCGCTCCTCGCCTCACCGCGCGCATGGCGAATCCTAGATCTCGTTATCGCGTTAATCATGTTTTTGTTGGCGCTAAAGTTAATACTTGGCGGACTTGATGGTTCGATGAGCTCAGGCTGCTGATCTAACTTAATTGCCTGTCTTACTAGGACATTAGCCGGCTTAGATATCAGGCGGGATGTGAATCCACCTCTTGTTATGTTACTCTCCAAAATCCGGTTCTAGGAGAATACTGGAGGAAATTAAACTGTTATAGGAGGATAACATGATTTCAGAATTTGGTGGCGCGATAAACCTAATAGTTTTTTTAGCGCTTACAGTAGGATGGGCGTACTACGCTTACCAAATGCTATTTACTACAAAAGCGTTCTTTGATCGCTTCAATATTAGCCATACCGGAGTGATAATGGGCGGCTTCGTAGGAAGCTTTGCTGCGGCAGTCTTCGCTCTTCACATAGTACTGCTATTCAACGGTATCGCTGGAGCTTGGATATTATTTACCTTTGTTGTTGTTCAAGGACTAATTGCGGCCCTTGCAAGCTTCTTTACAATTCAATCGCAGGTAGGGGTCTCTGAGGGAGTAAAATACACCATGGAACCAGTTATTGCTCCCTTAGTTTTTGTCGCGGGGTACTCTTACCTTCTTTGGAGCATGTCAGATATAGTTTACGGGGGTTAAAAACTTAAAGAACGATTAACTGTTGATGAAATAATTGCTGCATTAAAGAAGTTAATACGAAATAAAAAAGCCCCGCTGTTTCCAGCGGGGCTTTTTTTTAAATTGATGAAATAGCTAGTGAACTTAGCTTATAAAGCCCCGTGAACATCTTCACGGATAGCTTCAATATCTTCAAGAATACCATCGATGTCGCTGGTATCGAGCATAAACTCAACCAATAGACCCATCGCAGGTCCAGCAAACTCAGGATCGCCATCACGGTCAAAGAACTGTGCAGTCACTGACTTCGATAACATTGCAGTGCCTTGCGCTAAGAACCTGTCCTCTGATGGTGGAACATCTGCATGAGGCGACAGCTGCTGCAGCGCTTCACTAATAGCCTGCTGGTT
>CAXQZM010000043.1:0-98571 GCA_964228455.1 Alphaproteobacteria bacterium
ACATATCCTTTTGTTACCTCTTCTAACACACACGCTGCAAATGCTGCCTTGGGGAGTGGGTATGGTGACGCGCGGCGAGCGCACGTACTGGGAATCACAAAAGCATATACTACCCGTGTAGGTTCAGGGCCTTTCCCAACAGAGGATTTCAATGCGGAAGGCAACTTACTAGCAAGTAGGGGTCGTGAGTTCGGGACAGTTACTGGTCGGCCTCGCCGTTGTGGCTGGTTCGATGCATGTCTTGTCCGACAAACAGTAAAAACAAGCGGTATTGATTCTCTCGCGTTGACAAAACTTGACGTTCTTGATGCATTTGAAAAACTGCACATTTGCACTGGTTACACATTAAATGGTCAAACAATAAACCACCTCCCAGCATCGGTGGATGAACAAAACAAGGTCACACCAATTTATGAAACTGTACCTGGTTGGATGTGTTCTACTGAGGGTATAAAGAACCTAAACGAACTACCAAATCGCGCACTAGCTTATATAAAAAGAATTGAAGAGTTAGTGGACGTGCCAGCTAGTGTTATCTCTACCAGCCCAAGACGAGAAGACACTATTTTGAAATTTGATCCATTCGACGACTAATCAAGAGTATCAATATCGCTTTCAGACACAAAGATGTATCCTCCCGAACTAGATAAATCTACTTCTATAAAACCAGCCTCTACATAGCCTCTTTTGGCACAAGTTGAGTCAGCAAACTCGACCCAAAACGAATCAAATATATCATCTACACAGAGAAGAACTCCCACTTCTGTCTCTAGCGTTGGGTTTGATATTGTGTTTCGGTAGTGTAAATAAAACCGCTCCACTTTCCTCAATACCCCCTCTTGGCTTAGGGTTATATAAATATCAGATCCACACTCCCCTGACGCCAGGTTGTCCCAGCCAAATGTGTAAAAATCCCCAGCTACATCGACTCCAACAGCAACCTGAAGCCTCCCTTCTTTTTCATTGCACACATGGAGTTGACTGAAAGCTCCCCCACTAAGGAACATAAAACTCAAAATAGCGTAAAATAGCTTTAAGAACATGTCCGAGCCTTTGGCTTGATGTTGAAAAAGAAACAAGCGCCGATTCGAGGTTATTTTTAGGCGATTTTACGTCAAATCAATCCTCATATGCCTGTGGAGGAATCGAGCGTAAAAATATTATTAAATATAATCGATTACCATTGACTTATAGTTATACCTCTTATGCATTTGATTAACCCGAGTTTTCCTCAACATACTAAGCAGTCAAATCAAATGCCCAATATGTGTTTTAGACAGTTTTCCACGAGCAGCTAGGTACCAATCAAACACTACAATTAAACTTAAAATATTATTATTTCTTTGTTCTCGTGATTTGCGTTATTCATTCGTGACCTTAAGTTGGCGTAATGGACGAAAAAATACCAGTTCTGAAAAAGCCAATTCTTTCCGCTCTGGAAGGTAATGTACAAAAGAAACAACCCATATGGCTTATGCGGCAGGCTGGAAGACATCTTCCAGAATACCGAGAGATCCGCGCGAAAGCTGGTGATTTTTTATCCCTCGTAACAAATCCAACACAAGCTGCAGAAGTGACGCTCCAGCCAGTCCGTAAATACGGGATGGATGGCTCTATATTATTTTCGGATATTTTAGTGGTTCCATGGGCGATGGGCCAGGGTCTCAGATTTGAAGCAGGAGAGGGTCCAAAACTAGATCCAATGCCAGACGTATGGGAAAAGCAACTAGACGTTCTGTTACCAATTTATGAAACCTTGAGGATCTTGTCGTCTAAACTAGAGAATACGTCAGTGACTCAAATAGGTTTTGTTGGCGCGCCATGGACGGTTGCGACATATATGATTGAACAAGGTAAACCATCGTTTCAAAAATCTAGAGATTTTTTAGTATCTGATAGATCTCAAACTTTATTTAAACAGATCATAAAGGTCACCATAGCCTATGCCAGAGCACAAGTGAAAGCTGGCGCAGAAGTAATAAAAATTTTTGATAGCTGGGCAGGACAGTTACTCGGTTCAGATCTGCATAAGTGGTCCTATGAGCCAATGGCCGAGATTGGCGCCGCTTTAGCGCCAACTCCAGTAATATACTTCCCCCGCGGCGGTGAGAATTACCTCCAAGATTTAACAACACTATTGTCGGGAAACTATGCTTTTGCTTTAGGACAAAACACCAGCATTACTCAGGTTCGAGAAGCTATCGGCCCAGGTGTTTGTTTACAGGGAAACTTGAACCCAGATGTATTAATAAATGATGAAGAAAAACAGGAAGAAGCTGTCAAACAACTATTAAGTGAAGTTCAAGGAACTCCCCACATAGTCAATCTAGGACACGGCGTGAGAAAAGACACTAACCCTAAGCGCGTTCAGGCACTAGTCGATCAAATAAAGGCCGGATAATGCAAAGTTTTTTAATCCTGAATTATCACTGGCTGCTTACAGTTCATGTTTTATCCGTAATATCGTGGATGGCGGCGCAATTATATCTCCCACGACTTTTTGTTTACCACTGTGAGGTTGAGGTTGGTGGTGAAGCAAGCAAAACGCTTAAGGTTATGGAGCAGCGTTTATTAAGGTTCATTATGACACCAGCGATGGTATCTTCGCTGGTGTTTGGGATTCTCCTTATTTGGGCAAAACCGTTTTTTATATACCAAGGCTGGTTTTTAATTAAGCTGACAGCGGTTGTTCTCCTGCTGGGAACACACGGCTACTGCGCCAAATGTGTCAGACTTTTTTCAACTGATGAAAACAACAAAACAGGAAGGTTTTATCGGACATTAAACGAAGTTCCCACGGTTGGTATGATCATAGCTGTGGCAGCCGTAATTGGTTTGCGGGTTTATTCGGGTTTAAGTTAAACAGCGGGTTAAGCTTGTCACGATCCGTTTCGTGGTCTATCAACATACACCAATAGATAGGTCCTCTATCTTGCGCTATCCAAGGAAAAAACAATGAAACTTCAAGACCTGAAGGCAAAAACGCCTGCCGAGTTGCTTGCCTTTGCGGAAGAATATGAAATCGAAGATGCCGCAGCAATGCGGCCTCAAGAGCTTATGTTTGCGTTGCTAAAACAAGAGGCAGAGGACGGAAATAAGATTTTTGCTGCGGGGGTTTTAGAGATACTACAAGATGGATTTGGTTTTCTCAGAAGCCCCGAGTCAAACTATTTATCTGGCGTAGATGACATTTATCTATCGCCACAAATGATTCGTAGGAACGCGTTGCGTACAGGTGATACGGTTGAGGGTGAAATAGCGTCTCCAAAAGGTGAGGAGAGGTATTTTACGCTTACAGAGGTAACTGGAATTAACTTTGACAAGGCTGAAAAGACGCGAAGCAGGGTTAATTTTGACTCCTTAACACCACTATATCCAGAAGAAGCTCTAACGCTTGAAATTGAGGACCCCAGCACAAAAAACAAAACAGGTAGAATTATCGATTTAATTACCCCTATCGGCAAGGGGCAACGAGCTCTGATTGTGGCACCCCCTCGAACAGGTAAGACAATGATGTTGCAATCGATCGCAGACTCGATCGCACAAAACAATCCAGAGGTATATCTTTTGGTTTTGTTAGTAGATGAGCGACCAGAAGAGGTCACCGATATGCAGCGCTCTGTTCGAGGCGAGGTTGTTGCGTCAACTTTTGACGAACCAGCAACACGTCACGTACAGGTGTCTGATATGGTGATAGAAAAGGCTAAACGTTTAGTAGAGCATGGCCACGATGTTGTTATTTTACTAGATTCTATAACTCGATTAGCTCGAGCGTTTAATGCAACCATGCCGAGTTCTGGTAAAATAGGAACAGGCGGCGTTGACACAAACGCACTACAGAGACCCAAAAGGTTTTTTGGTGCTGCTAGAAATATAGAAGAGGGGGGCTCTCTCACAATAATTGGCACAGCCCTAGTGGATACTGGATCTCGAATGGACGAGGTGATTTTCGAGGAGTTTAAAGGCACCGGCAATGCCGAAATTGTTCTTGATCGCAAGTTAGCTGACAAACGAACATACCCATCAATAGATATTGGAAAATCCGGCACTCGCCGCGAAGAGTTGTTGGTTGAAAAAGGCACTCTTACAAAAATGCATGTTTTGCGCAGGATTTTGATGAATATGGGCACTGCGGATTCAATGGATTTCTTATTAGAGAAGCTCAAAGATGCGAAATCTAATGAAGAGTTCTTCGCTCGAATGAACCAATAGCCTCCAAAAACCCCTAACCTGTATTGTTTCACGTGAAACATGATACCTAAGACAACAATTTATGCCACAGCAACCCCACCTGGCGTATCTGGGGTTGCTGTGGTGCGAGTGAGTGGGCCTCTAACTGAATCTGTGTTGAAAAGCATATTGTTGGCTGTCCCAAGCCCCAGGGTGGCATCGTTAAGGAAAATCACAAACCCCAGCAATTCTGCTATTGTAGACAGAGGTGTTGTTATTTGGTTTCCTGCGCCAAAATCATTTACTGGTGAGGATGTAGCTGAACTACAAGTGCATGGAAGCGTCGCTATAATCGATTTACTTGGGGCGATTCTTCAAGACCTTGGATGCGTCCCAGCAGAGCCTGGTGAGTTCGCCAGGCGGGCTCTCGAAAACCAAAAATTAGATCTATTGGGCGTTGAGGCTCTTGATGCCATAATATGCGCGAACGACCCTGCAACGTTGAAAATTGCACAAGGCCAGGCGGGCTCCACTAGGCAGGCGTTCTTTGACCGGTGGCGATCCGATCTCTTGCAATTACTCTCTGCTTGTGAGGCTTTTATTGACTTTCCAGAGGACGACCTGCCGGATTCTCTAGTGTCAAATAACGAACAGGTTCTTTCTAGATTGCTGAATCAAGTAGACGCCCTTATTCAAAGGTCCGAAAAAGCAATTCAAATCTCAAACGGACTTGAAATATTGCTGTTAGGGCCACCAAATGTTGGAAAAAGCACTTTAATAAATGCTATAGCTGGATACCAGAAGGCAATCGTAACACCAACACCAGGAACAACCAGGGATTTTGTAGAGTTTCAAGCTAAGGTCGGCTCTTTTGGGGTTACTTTTGTTGATACGGCTGGTCTTAGGGATGCTAGTGATGAAGTTGAGGCGGTTGGAATTCAAAGAGCAAAAGACCGCGTTGGTTCAGCAGCTCTTGTTCTTAACCTTTATGAGGTTAACACCACGCCAATTGATCTTAAATCAGATACACCGGTCTGGAATGTTCAAACTAAGTGTTTTAATCCAGCGAGGCTTTCAGTTGCCGCGGGCGATCATGATCAGCTCGGCGTTCATGGGTTGCTTGAAAAAATAGAGGCATGGTTAGCCGAATCTTTTGGCCCGATTCTTCATGAGTTATCCTTTCAAAGAGAGCGTCAGGTGTTTCACGTGAAACAAATAGGAGCCGCATTACGGGAGGCTAAACAGTCGTCTTCATTACCAGAATTGCAGGCCGAACACTTGCGCCAGGCTAAGACATCTCTTGGCAAGTTAACCGGCCAAATTCACGTTGAAGATGTCTTAGATAGTTTGTTTAGCGGTTTCTGTATTGGAAAGTAAGATAAGTGTTTGATTCTAGTAGGTTTTTGGTAGATTCTATCATTAAGTGGGCGGCACTCGAGGCAGAGACTATTGTGGTGTCTAACAAAGGTGAAAATGAACGAGGCCTTATTTTAATTAAGCAGGAGTTATGCAGCGGACTTATTCGGATATGGGTTCAAACCCGCGACATTAATGATAATCTAACGTTCACTCGTCGATTTCATGAAGATCAAACACAAGATTTTGCTGACGCGTTTATTGAGAGAGAGGTTCAAAGAGATGAAGATTTATGGGTATTGGTCCAGGAGCGGTCCAGTGGCTCTCTTCCAGACATTTTGATTGACCTACACCGATAGACTTTTTCAAGATGTACGCGCAAATGGGAAAAAATGCAGAAACTCAAACTTATACGTACAACGTACGTTTGATTATAATTTATTAATAAACACAAAAAATCAAACAGATTCTATTTTTCCCGATAGAATGCACGCTCTTTCTGTACTTTCATAGGCTGTAACTTATTTAAACGTACACCAATGTACTTATTACAAACGATGATATGGGTGGCCGTCTATAATAGATTGGGACCTATAGAGCTGCTCCGCGAGCATGCTTCTAATTAAAAGGTGTGGCCAGACTACGCGTCCAAAGCGAATACTCATTTGGGATTCGGCGCGCAAGGTTTGGTCAATGCCATGAGAGCCACCAATGATAAATGTTGGCTGAAGGGTGTTATCGTAAATCTTATCGAGAGTGCGCGCCAGGTCGGGGCTGGTTATGTCTTCTCCACGCTCATCTAAGCAAATAACAAATGCTGACTTTGGGAGCTTGGCTCTTAGTTGATCGGCTTCGAAAGCCATAGCCTGAGAAGCGTTCTGAAGGCGGCTCTCTGGAAGTTCAATGAGATTAATCGGGGTCCGACATCGACGCTCATATTTTTGATAGAGATTATATTCAGGAGAGTTTGGCTTTGTTTTGCCAATGCAAATCAAATTGATTTGTCGGCTCATTATTCGGACAACAGGTCATCTTCAGCTAGAAGAGCGGGTTCTGACTCAATATCAAAAACATGGGTACCATCACGATCGCGTTGTATCGCGAGTTCTGGCGCCCATAATTTTTCTAAATTATAGAATTCTCGAACCGCTGGTCGAAACAAATGAATTATGCAGTCATTAGCGTCTATCAGCACCCAATCTTTGTTGCCTGTCCCGTCTACGTTAATGATCTCAGCGCCGACTTCCTTAAGTGTTTTCCTGACCTCCTGCGCCATTGCGCCTACTTTGGTGGTGGACTGGCCAGAGGATATAATCATAAACGAAGTCACGTCTGATTTTTCCACTAAATCGATTGTTAGGGTGTTTTCACCCTTCATGCGATTTAGCGTTGAGAGGATAGCATCTCGAAGGATGTCAGCTGAAGGAGGAGACGGCGCTATTGACGCGCTTGCGAAAGTTTCTGTGGTATTAAGCAATTGGCTTACCGTAAAGAATGCTCATACCCTTACTCTATTACCAATATGTAACAACTTGGCAACATGTAAGGGCTTGAGTCTGTTGATTTTTTTAACCAAGTGAGAGCAGAGGCTTCAGGACCCCTAAACGGTTATTTTTTTGCCCGCTCAGCGTCACGTAGTTTTGCTGACCAACCATTGTTTTTCTCTGCTATCCGCGCAGACTTGCCACGACGCTCGCGTAGATAATACAATTTTGCACGACGTACCTTGCCGCGTTTTAAGATCTCGATAGAGTCAACACGCGGGCTAAACAGCGGGAACACTCGCTCAACGCCTTCGTTATAGGATATTTTACGCACGGTGAACGATGAGTTTAAACCTCGTTTTTTCAGAGATATAACAACTCCTTCGTACGCCTGGATACGTTCACGGGTGCCTTCTACAACTCGTACATTAACTTTTACCGTGTCACCTGGCCAAAATTCAGGACGTGGGCGTTCTTCGGTGAGGGAGGAAACCTGTTCGGCTTCTAGGGTCTGTAGGAGGTTCATTGCCTCTTTTCCTTTTCATCGTCTCGGTCCATACTTGGCGCGTTCGCTTCATACGACGCCCAGAGGTCTGGCCTACGTTGTTTGGTTAAGCGCTTAGATTCTTCCAAACGCCAGCTTTCAACAGCCTGATGGTCTCCAGATAAAAGAACGTTTGGTACAGCCCTTCCATCCCAAACACTTGGCTTGGTATAGAGCGGATATTCCAGTAGCCCGTTTTCAAAACTTTCATCGCGGCCGCTTAAGGCGTTGCCCATTACGCCGGGCACCAACCGGACGCAAGAGTCTATAAGCGCCAGCGCGGCAATTTCTCCACCAGAGAGGATATAATCGCCCAAAGATAGCTCAATTGGGCGCCATTTTTCCAAAATACGTTCGTCAACACCTTCATATCGACCGCAAATCAACCTTAAGCCTGGCCCTTTAGATAGTTTTTTTACTAAATTTTGCCGAATCGGTTGGCCTCTAGGTGTGAAATAAATCAAAGGAATTTGGTCATTTGTAGACGATATGGCTGCATCTAAAATATCAGGTTTAAGCACCAAGCCAGCGCCACCACCACAAGGGGGTGCATCAACCGTCTTGTGACGGTCTATCGCAAAATTTTTAAGGTGTATGGTTTCAAGCTTCCAACGCCCCTCATTCAATGCCTTCCCCGCGAGGGAGTGTGCGAGCGGGCCAGGAAACATTTCCGGAAACAAAGTGATCGGATAAACTGAAAACATTAGTGAACCTGACCATCGGAGTCTTGGCTAATTATTTCTGTTGGTCGGACAAATACCACATAACCTTCACGTACGTCTACCAAAGGAAAATTTGCCGAGGAAAAAGTAAAGTAGTCAGTTTTTCCCTCAGAAAATTTGATTTCAATAAGATCACCCGCACCGTGATCACGTACGGACTGTATGTGTCCGACTGTAACCGAGCCTTCGTGGACTTCTAAACCCACTAGATCACTATAGTAATACTCGTCCTTATCAGCTATATCAGGCAATCGTTTTCTGGGTATGTATAGGTTCAGGCCTTTCATCGTTTCAGCATCATTTCTAGACGTACATTGAAAAAGCCGGGCAATAAACTGGCCCTTCGATTGACCCCTAATCGAGACGTCTCCTAAATCATCACCGTTTACATCAAGGAAAGGGGAAAGGCTTTCAAATAGACTATCATCTTCTAAAAAAACTTTTAGCCGCACCTCACCACTAATACCATGGGCAGATGTCACTGTGGCAATTTTTAATAATTTATCCATCATTTACACCCTCTAGCGAAATCTGGTGCTAGGTGGTAGTGGCGCGTTGTATTTTAGGAGTTGTCATGGCGGGCCACAGTAAATTCAAAAACATTATGCATCGCAAGGGTGCACAGGATAAAAAACGGGCCAAAGTTTTCACCAAGGTTGGACGCGAAATTACGGTTGCAGTTAAAGCAGGTGGCGATTCAGATCCTGCTAATAACCCTCGTTTAAGGGCGGCCATAGTTGCGGCTAGAGCCGTTAACATGCCAAACGATCGCGTAAAGAAAGCAATTCAGAGTGCAATCGGCGGTGGAGACGGCGAGGACTATATGGAGATGCGCTATGAAGGTTACGGACCTGCCGGAGTAGCTGTCATTATTGAGTGCCTTACTGATAACAAGAACCGCACAGCAGCTGAGCTAAGGGCGGCTTTCACACGGGCTGGGGGAAACCTTGGTGAAACAGGCTCGGTGTCATTTTCGTTCGATCGTGTTGGTCAAATTACCTATCCACCGGGAGCGGGCAGTAGCGATTATTTCATGGAGGCGGCATTAGAAGCGGGCGCTGACGATGTTGAGACTACTGATGAGAGCAGTGAATTTTATTGTTCGCCCGAAGATTTCTCCAGTGTCCAGAAAATTCTAGAAGAGCAACTTGGTGAGCCACAAGAAGCAAGATTAGCTTGGAGACCACACAACCTTATTGAGCTAAATGAAGACAAAGCGTCTTCTCTAATAAAAATGATTGATAGCATGGAAGATCTAGACGACGTCCAGGCGGTATTCACTAATTTTGAAACAAGCGACGAGGTTATGGAAAAATTAGCGGCCTCATCTTAGTTTTCATAGAGCCATACAATTAAAGATTTGCAGGTTTAAAAATCAAAGAAACCCGATAAGTCCATCGTGGCTAGAGCTTAACGCGAATCTTGGTAATTTGAAGCCCATCTCGCTCTAAGATTTCAAATCCCATTTCGTCAAAAACATACGTTTGTCCGACTTTTGGGATTTCCTGAGTTTCGTATAACAGAAATCCGGCAAGCGTAGATGCCTGCTCGTCGGAGAAACCGGTCTTTAGTTGGCGGTTTAGTGTGCGCAAGCTCGTGTCACCGTCAATGTCATAAGTGCCATCTGGGTTTTTTATTAACGCAGTGTCTGGCACATCATATTCATCATCTATGTCACCGACAATCTGCTCGAGAATATCCTCAAGAGTAACGATTCCTTGCATTGACCCGTATTCATCGATGATAAATGCAAAATGTTCTCGGCGTGATCTAAAAGCACGAAGCTGGTCCAAAAGCGTGGTTGTTTCCAATACAAACCAGGGCTTAGACATAATTTTATCTAACTCTAGCTTGTTCAGGTCTCCATCAGCTTTTTGGATAGACCGTAACAGGTTTTTCGCGTGCAGAAGACCCACAATCTGGTCGGGGGTTTGATCGTAAACAGGAAGTCGTGTGTAAGAAGCCTCTAGAACTTGATCAACGAGCTCCTTGATCTCCATGGAGACGTCAACTGACACAATGTCAGATCGGTGGGTCCAGATGTCTTCGAGAGTCATATCATCAAGATCGAGAATAGAGGCGAGCATTGAGCTCTCCTCGGCGTTATCTTGATCTGAATCTCGTCCATGTAAATCAATTGCGCCCCTAAGCTCCTCCTCATCCGAATCGTCGTCGTTATCTTTGCGTAAAAAAGCATTTAGAACCAACTGAACAGCACCCTGAATAAGTGTGACTAAAGGTCTTAGCAGATGAGCCAGAATGTCTAATGGCCGAGCAGCAGATAACGCAACAGCCTCAGGTCTCCGCAGAGCAAAAGATTTCGGAAGAACTTCGGCAAAAACCACGACCAATGTTGTCATAAGGGCTGTTGCGTAAACTACGCCAAAATCTCCGAAAAGCTCAATAAACACATACGTTGCTAATGCAGATGCTAGAATATTTACTGTGTTGTTTCCTATCAATAAAGCAGAGATCCACCGCTCAGGGTTTGCCTGAAGGTTTAATGCCCTGCGCGCTCGCACGTCACCCTCTCTCTGAGAAAGCTTCGCTGTGGAAGCACCTGTCATTCCAGTTTCTGAACCAGATAGAAAAGCTGAGCAAACAAGGAGTAGAAAAATAGCCAGGATGGCAAATAAGATCATTTGTTACTTTTAAGGCTCAAGGCTCAAACATAAAAGATATTACTTTTTAAATTAACCATCGAGAAAAAACGGAGGTTATTTTTCTAATAGGTGTTGAAGAGTTGCTTTTACTTCAGCTGGATTTGCTCCCTCACTAAAAAAAGCTTTGCCAATACCCTTAGAAAGGATGAATCGCACGGCGCCACCGATCACTTTTTTGTCCCTACTCATGACCTTTACCATGTCTTCTAATTTAAACTCTATTTGTGGGAATTCAGTTAGACTGGTTGGTAGGCCCTGTTTAGCGATGTGTTTCTTAACTCTGAGTACGTCTTGACCGTGAACTAAACCAAGTCGGTGTGATAGATCAAATGCAGCTATCATACCAACACTAACGGCCTCTCCATGTAAGATTGTTCCATCATAATTACCCGCCGCTTCAAAGGCATGCGCAAAAGTGTGCCCAAAGTTTAGTAGCGCTCGCTTTCCGTTTTCTCTTTCATCTTCAGCAACTATTCTTGCCTTGGCTTGACATGACCTGGACACTGCTTCGTTTAAAGTAATAGAATTTAGACTAAGTAAAGAAGAGGCATTTGTCTCCAGCCAGTTAAAAAACCCTGCATCATCTATCAAAGCGTACTTCAGTATTTCAGCGTAACCTGCTCGAAGTTCGCGAGCCGGGAGAGTCTCCAGAGTTGTTAAATCGGCAATCACCAAACTAGGCTGATAAAACGCACCGATCAGATTTTTCCCTTGTGGAGCATTGATTCCTGTTTTTCCACCAACAGAGCTATCGACTTGCGAAAGTAACGTTGTGGGAACCTGAACAAGATTTAACCCCCTGAGAACCGTGGATGCGAGAAACCCGGCTAAATCCCCCGTCACGCCGCCGCCAAACGCAATCACTAGGTCTCCGCGTTCTGGTGACTGAGCAAGGATTTTGATCAAGCTTTCGTTATATACAGATAAAGATTTTGATCCCTCACCAGATGTAATTGGCAGGATGTGTACCTTGAAACCTTTTAATCCAGATAAAAGAGCCGGGCCATGGAGCTTAAGCGCGACTTCATCAGCAACAACAAAAATTTGCCGACCAGTAAAAACGGGCCGGATTAGCGCGCCGACGTTAGGGAGTAGTTCCTCACCTATTTGAATATTATAGGAGCGTTTACCAAGCTCAACTTCGACACGTGTCATTTTTGCTCTGTCTCTGGTTTCTTTGACTTGGGGCGCCATCTACGTCTGCGTTGTTTTGCTTTATTCTCACCAAAAATACTTCTATTTGCCCTAGTTAACAGGCTCAGAACCGTTCGGTCTAAGCGGCCCAAGCCAGAGTTGCAATGGACGGAAGCCTGTCGATAAAATTTCTCACGGATTTTTGCTAAATTAGACAGTATGTCACGAGGGTTGCCTGCCTGAAGCAATGGTCGTGTATCCCTTCTGCCTGTTCTTTCCACTAAAACATCAATTGGAGCACGAAGCCAAACAGCTAGCGACTGGTCTAGAATAAGCTTCCGGGTTTCGTCATTCAAAAACGCACCGCCACCGGTTGCTATGACTCTCGAGGCTCTCTCATTTAAAAGACGGGCAATAACTGCTCGCTCTCGGTCTCGGAAATATTCTTCTCCAAATTTTTCGAAAATTTCGCTTACCTTCATCCCAGCCGCTTTCTCAATCTCTTGATCAGAATCGATAAAGCGTAGTTTTAAAACTTGAGCTAAACGCTTCCCAACAGCGGTTTTTCCAACGCCCATCAATCCGATTAGAACGATTGGCTGATTAGTGTCCGGCCTTGTTAAAAACTTTGCTGCGGCGTCTTTTACAGCATTGCGCAGCTGCGCATCTGACATAGAGAGTGACTTGCGGCGCGCTGGTTTTACCTCATTAGTTATATTAGGCTTTTTCTGTGCCATAGACATAGCCTTAGTTGCTGACTAAGTCTTTGAACATCGTTAATTTTAGATATCTAGATAATGCCCCGAACATCCAGAGAGAATCCTGTTTTAGTATTATTGATTTTTTTAATCCTTACCGCTGGGCTTGTGTATTTTCTCATTTTGGTGTGGGAAATACCGAGTCCTGCTCAGTCTAATGTGCGATGTGAGGTAGAGCGCCAGGTTTTTATTGGGGGTAGTGTAGACCAAAATAGTGTCTGTGCGCCTGCTGCCCGGCGGTAATGGAAAGCTTATTCTTTGAGATGTTGGTTGTGGAGCGTGGAGCATCCAATAATACCATAGAGGCATACAAAAGAGACTTATCTGCCGTTGATGAATTCATTTCGGCTCCTTTGGTTGAAGCTAGGGAGGCGGATTTGCGCTCGTATTTCTTAGGGCCAGGGAGAGCACTTTCGGCAAGCTCCGCTGCAAGAAGGCTGTCAGCGCTTAGGCAGTTTTTTTTGTTTTGTGTAGAAGAGGGCATACGAGACGATTTGCCAACCGAGGGATTATCAACCCCTAGAGCAGCACGAAAACTGCCTAAGACAATGACGCGCGAGCAGGTGAAAAGATTAATCGAAGCAGCTGAGCAAGGAGCGCTTACATTTGAGACAAGTCGATTATTCGCTTTGCTTGAAGTGCTTTATGCTACGGGTTTACGCGTTTCTGAGCTTGTGTCTTTGCCCGTAGAGTTAATTTATCGAGATCCTGGATTAATACCTGTTGTTGGAAAGGGAAATAAAGAGCGTCTGGTTCCGTTAGGAACCAGGGCTGTCGCGGCGGTACAATCCTATCTCCCATTAAGAGAGAGCTGGCTTTTGTCACAACAAAAAATCATGAAGCCAGCAGCCGCGTTTTTGTTCCCTGGTCGAGGCAAGAAGGGCCACTTGACCAGGCAGGCTTTTGGCCAAAGCTTAAAAAACTTAGCTGCTGAGTGTAATCTTGGTTTTCTTGAACTTAGCCCGCATGCTTTAAGGCACGCTTTTGCCACTCATTTACTCGATGGCGGCGCCGATTTAAGGGTGGTTCAGCAGCTACTAGGCCATGCTGACATATCTACAACTCAAATCTATACGCATATTATGGATGAGAGGCTTCATGAATTAGTGTTTGCGCATCACCCTTTAGCACAGCGCACATAAATCCGCTCGAATTTATCTTTAACGACCTACGTTTTCACCCTAAAGGGTTGCGATGTCAGTTACGACCTTAGAGTTTGAAAAACCAGCCTTAGAAATTGAGGAAAAAATCGCGGAGCTTAAATCGTTGAGTTACGGCCAAGGCGATTTGAGCTCGGACCTTCGCGCCTTAGAGACAAAGGCAGCGAAGCTTTTAGATCAAGCATACTCCAAATTAGATGCTTGGCAGAAAACTCAGGTAGCAAGACATCCA
Organism: Alphaproteobacteria bacterium; assembly: GCA_964228455.1. GTDB lineage: Bacteria > Pseudomonadota > Alphaproteobacteria > UBA7985 > UBA7985 > CAXQZM01. Next base: position 14,224 of record CAXQZM010000043.1, read on the forward strand.
GAGCGGCCACATACACTAGATTATATTGCCGGCATGGTTGATGAATTCACTCCAGTTTCAGGAGACCGCTTATATTCCGAGGATGCCGCTATGGTCTCTGGAATTGGTCGCATTGATGGTCGAGCCGTAGCTATACTCGGACAAGAAAAAGGCGCAGATATGGATACCCGCCTTAAGTACAACTTTGGTATGGTTCGGCCAGAAGGTTATCGGAAAGCGCAGCGTTTAATGCGGTTGGCAGAAAAGTTTAGCCTACCGATAGTAACCCTTGTTGATACCGCTGGAGCATATCCTGGTGTCGGGGCTGAGGAACGCGGACAAGCTGAGGCGATAGCGAAGTCGATCCAAACGTGTCTGGACGTTAAAGTGCCTTTGATTTCTCTAGTTATTGGGGAGGGAGGGTCAGGAGGAGCTATTGCAATCGCAGCTGCAAACCAGGTTTACATGTTGGAGCACTCTATTTATTCTGTCATATCACCTGAGGGCTGTGCCTCAATTCTTTGGCGTGACGGATCATTTGCGAAAGATGCCGCAGGCGCTCTTCGTCTTACGGCGCAAGACTTAAGTCAGTTTGGCCTTATTGATGGAATTATCGCAGAGCCCAAAGGAGGAGCTCACCGTCACAAGGAAGCGGTAATCTCGGCAGCGAAAAAGCAGATTGTTAATTCCATCGCTTTTTTCGATCAACACGAACCAACAACGATACGTCAGCAACGTCGGGAAAAGTTTCTTTCAATGGGGCGGAACCTATAGATGGTTCACGTAATAGCAGATGTTGGCGGCACGAATATAAGACTGGCAGCAGTAAGTGGGCCAATGGAGGTCGCAGCTAAGAGGTTAATGGCCGGGGACTTTAGAGACTCCAGGTCCTATAAATGGAAGCAAATTAAGAATGTTGATACTGCAATAAGGAGCTTCCAAGAAGAGCTAAACCTCCCGGAAAAGTTAAGCGGTTTAACTTTGGCTATTGCTGGTCCAGTGCTTGAACACATGAATGAGTTTAAGCTCACAAACTGGGGCGAGCCCTTTTCACGCCAGCAGCTTACGAAGCACTCAAGAAACGTAAAAATAATTAATGATTTTGCTGCGCAAGCAGCAATAATCCCATTGCTTACAGAACAAGATTTAGATGTTTTGAAGCCAGGCCTGGTTCAGCCGGGTGCGCGAGCCGTTCTAGGGCCTGGAACTGGCTTAGGTGTTGCAGGGCTGGCGGCCAATGGACAGGTTCTTTCGGGTGAAGGCGGAAATGTAACAGCTCCTTATTTTCCAGGCGTGCCATGGTCTGTTTTAGAGGCGCCAGTGCCTAGTGGCCGATTACGTGCGGAAGATGTTTTTTCTGGTCAGGGCCTAGAGAATATTTACTTTGCAAAGACAGGAAGCAAGCTGGCAGCAGAAAATATTAGCGCTGCGGCTCATAACGGAGATGAGTCTGCTCTAAGCGCAATGTCGGTCTTTTTTGATTTTGCCGCTGTGTTGTGCAGTGATCAAGCGCTTCAATACGGGGCAGCAGGAGGAGTATATTTGGTTGGTGCAATAATGCTTAAAAACCGAAAGCTGATAAATCAAAAACGCTTTGCTCAGCAGTTCTGTAACATTCGAACCCATGAAACTTTTTTAGCGGATATCCCGGTTTACCAAGTTACAAAAGCCACCAGTGGTTTAGCTGGAGTAGCCGCTTACGTTTCAGCATGTTGAGCTATCGCCCAATCCGCAGATTCTTTAATTACAGGGTCTTTGGATTCCTGTAGAGACTTTACTTTAGAGCAAATCCTATCCCAAGTAGAACGCTCTGCATTTCCAGAACAAATAAGCGCATTGCGGATCCAACGATGCCATTTTATTCTCTTGACTGGAGATCCAGAGAAGAATTTTCGAAAATCCTCCTCGCTCATCGACAGGGCGTCAGATAAACTAAGATCTCTAATTCTTGACTGTAAAAACCGAGTTTCATGCGCTTCGCTAGCAAATTTATTCCATGGACACACTGAGAGACAATCATCACATCCATAAATTCTATTTCCCATAGCCTTTCTGAATTCTTCAGGAATGGGGCCTTCGTGTTCTATACTGAGATAAGCTAAACACCTTCGCGCGTCTAAAGTGTATGGCGTTGGAAAGGCCTTGGTTGGACATACATCAAGACATCGGGTGCAAGAGCCACAGCCATCATCAGCTGCTTTATCTGGCTCAATAGAAAAATCAGTAAATATTTCAGCCAAAAAGAGCCATGACCCTTCATTACGATTGACCAAGTTGGTATGTTTTCCTTGCCATCCAATCCCAGCTTGTTGAGCAATAGGCTTTTCCGCCACTGGAGCTGTATCAACAAAGACTTTTACTTGGCCTTTCGCCTCGTCTGCTAACCAACTAGCTAGGCGCTTTGCTGCTTTCTTGACTATGTCGTGATAGTCCCTGCCCCAAGCATAGGCACTTATGTTCGCAAGGTCCGCATCATTAACTCTATTCAACGGATTGCTCTGCGGAGCATAAGAGAAGCCAAGAGAAATAATTGATTTTACATCTGGCCAGAGTACCTGAGGATTCTGTCTCTCTGCTTGTCGCCGTTCCATCCAGCCCATAGTCCCATGTTCACCCTGCTCAACAAAAGCTTGAAGTCGTCTTTGGTTGTGATCGGGCATGAACGGTCCTGTGAAACCGCAAGTGGCGAAGCCTTCGCGTAGCGCTCGCGCGCGGATTATTTCAGAATGGACGATAGGCACAGGCCCCTCATGGGGAAGGTAAGCGCGCGTGGCAAGCTTTGACCTTTGAGATACAATTAAATACAGGTCTTTAACCTTTTATGCAAACTAAACCTACCTTCTCTGTTGCGCCTATGATGGACTGGACTAACCGCCACTGCCGAGTTTTTCACCGTGCGCTAAATTCAAAAATTTGGCTTTATACGGAAATGGTCACAACCGGTGCTTTGCGACATGGTGATAAAGCGCGGCATCTAGATTTTTCAGCAGTAGAGCATCCAGTGGCGTTGCAACTTGGAGGCTCTGAGGCGAATGAACTTGCATACGCCGCAGAACTTGGCGAGCAGTGGGGATATGATGAAATCAATCTGAACTGTGGCTGCCCCTCAGATCGCGTTCAATCTGGGCGGTTTGGCGCTTGTCTCATGGCCGAGCCCGAAACAGTTCGAGATGGTTGCAAGCAAATGATTAAATCTACAAGTCTTCCGGTCACCGTAAAGTGTCGTATTGGCATTGATAACCAGGACAAAGAGGGGGATTTCAACAGATTTATTGATGTGGTGGCAGATAGCGGAGTCAATCACTTCATCGTTCATGCTCGTAAAGCCTGGCTAAGCGGCCTATCACCAAAAGAGAATCGCACAATCCCTCCTCTGGATTATGATAGGGTCGCTCGCCTCAAGGACCGACGTCCGGACTTGAAAATAATCCTTAATGGAGGATTAAAAAAGCTTGATCATTATCCGGGTTTAGATGGCATCATGATTGGGCGTGAGGCGTACTCTAATCCATGGATTTTATCAGATGGAACAAAGACTCGGCACGAAGTTGTAGCCAGCCTTTATCCATACATAGAGGAGCAGATTGAAGCGGGGGTCCCGCTTGGAGCAATCACGCGACACATGCTCGGGTTGTTTAATGGACTTCCGGGAGCGAGATCGTGGCGCCGCAGATTATCAGAAGAAGCATTCCGACCTAATGCTTCTATTGGGGTGCTGAGCGAAGCGCTTCTGCTCGTAACTGAACCTGCCGATCAAGATACGGTAAAGCAAGCAAAAGCGTAGATGTGCGGCTGAACATGAAAATTACATAACCCCACCACAGACCAACCATTCCAAAAGCGGGCACCAGTCCAAAGTGTGATGACCCAACAAAAACAAGCGCAGAAAATAGCATTGAAACCATAAGGATGCGTGTTTGGGTGAGTCCGAAAAATACACCGTCCAGCTGATATGAAAGCACCCCGATTAAGGGAGATAAAGCACCAAAGAGCAGGAGAGATTGAGCTGCTTGGCGGATGGGTTCTTTGTTTGTTAGAGAATTAATGATTTGATCACCAAAAATGAAAAAACCTGCTGACCAGATAAGGGCTAAAATAATGGCAGCCTCTGTCGTTAGACGTAGGGCTCGGCGATATGCCGTTACTGAGCCTGCCCCGTAAGCTGCGCCAGCTAGAGACTCTACTGCCATTGCAAAACCGTCTAACCCAAAGGCTGCAATCTCATGAAATCGAAGAATGATGCCGTTAGCAGTTGCAAAAACCTCGTCGCGGAGGTTTCCCATCCTGAGCATGTAAATAAAGGCCCCTTCAATAGCTAAAGACCTAATCATTAGGTCGGCGTTGGCGCTGAAAAGCGCCCGAAATCTTTCTGGATTAAACAGCCTACCATTGGCTACTTTCTTCAAACCACCAAGGCGCCAAACTAGAACTAAACTAGAAGCTAAAATGACGTATGTTGAAATGTTAGACGCGAGCGCAATTCCAGCTACGCCCCATCCAAGCTCAAAAGTGAATAGCATATTGAGAGCAATGTTCATTAAGTTTAGCGCCAGTTGAAGCACAAAAATCCAGCGCATCTCTTGAAGGCCCACTAGCCAACCAAAGGTGACAAATAGCAACAGAGACGCCGGCGCACCCCAAACTCTAACCATGAAGAACTCTCTAGTTAAGTCCTGCTGAGATCCTTCGCGAATAGCAAAAATCCATTCTGCCAGCTGGAAGTATGGATCTTGGATTAGGAGACAAAAACCGCCTAAAATTAGCGCAATAATAGCTGCACGCTGATAAACGGCTGTCAATTGAACGGCGTCTTCAGCTCCGTATGCCTGAGCGGAAAAGCCACCCGTTGATAAGCGCAAAAAGCCGAAGGTCCACATCATTACAAGGTATGCGGAAGCAGATAACGTAACCGCGGATGCGTGGATGGTGGTCTCTAGGTGGCCGGCGGCTAATAGATCAAAATATCCCACTAAAGGCTCAGAGACGTTCGAAAGAATTATCGGAACAGCAAGAGCCCAAACTCTCCGCCTAGTAAGAAGGGCTGGAGAAACGGTGGTCATAGAGGTTTTATTCTGGTCTTTTGCATTATTCTTGAGCTTGAAGATCCCACATGTGTGCATAAACTCCATTCGATATGGCAAGAAGTTGTTCGTGTGTGCCGCGTTCCTCTATTACCCCATCAACCAAAACAATTATTTCATCAGCATTTACTACTGTTGATAGCCTGTGGGCGATAACTAAGGTTGTTCGATCAGCGCTTATTTCTTCCAGGTTAGATTGGATGGCGCTCTCGGTTTCCGTATCGAGTGCAGAAGTTGCTTCATCAAAAAGCATAATTTTTGGATTTTTTAAGATAGTCCGAGCGATTGAAACTCGCTGGCGCTCTCCCCCAGATAATTTAAGGCCACGTTCACCAACTCTCGTGTCATAGCCTTGGGGCAAGTCAGCTATAAAGTTGTGGACCCGAGCAAGCTTAGCAGCGTTTTCTACGTCCTTGCGACTTGCTCCTGGCCGTCCATAGGCGATGTTATAAAATATGCTATCGTTAAACAGAACTGTGTCTTGAGGGACGATACCAATTTGTTCGCGTAAGCTTTCCTGGGCTACGGAACGGATTTCTTGACCATCTATTTCTACAACGCCAGCTTGTGCATCATAAAACCGGAATAGTAGGCGCCCAATTGTTGACTTACCAGAGCCAGAAGGCCCAACGATTGCAGTGGTTTGTCCCGCAGCCACTTTGAAGTCGACGCCGCGCAATATCTTTCGGTCTTCATTGTATGAAAAATGGATGTTTTTGAAAGCAATCTCTGCGCCCTTTATATTCAGAGGAGGCGCAGAATCTAGGTCTTTTACCTCTTGGTTAACCTCTAGAATGTTGAACATATACTCCATGTCGACCAAAGCCTGCCGGATCTCACGATAGGCAAATCCAAGAAAGTTAAGCGGCAAATATAACTGAAGCATGAAAGCGTTTATCATTACGAAGCTTCCAACCGTGAAACCTCCTGGAATGTCTTGTTCGGCAACAACTTGCGAAGCGGCCATCCACATCAAAATGACCATCCCAAAAGATATTATGATTCCCTGGCCGATATTTAAAGCAGTTAGCGAGAATTGGCTTTTGATGGCCGCAGATTGATAACCCTTCAAGGCCTGATCATATCTGCTAGCTTCATGCTGCTCATTAGAGAAATACTTAACCGTTTCAAAATTTAGTAGAGAATCAATAGCTTTAGTATTTGCCGCTTCATCGGTCTGGTTCATCTCTTTTCTAAATTTGATACGCCACTCAGTGACCATAATGGTGTAGACAATATATCCTATTAGGGTGGTGAAAGTCACAACCGCGTAGAGCCAACCAAAAACAACAAGGAAGTATGCACAAACCAACAGTATTTCAAAAAAAGTTGGTACGAAATTTAAAAGCATAAATCGGAGCAGGAACTCAATCCCTTTAGATCCTCGATTTATAGCAGTGGTTAATCCGCCAGTCTGGCGGTTGAGATGAAACCTTATAGAAAGGCCATGGAGGTGCTTGAAGGTCTGCAAGGCAAGAGTTCGGATCGCATGCTGTCCAGGAACTATGAAAAGACCGTCTCGCAACTCACCAAAAGCCTGAGTAAATAGTCGCGCTGCTCCATACGCCAGTATTAACCCAAGCGGGACAGCAATCGCTATAACTTCTTGGTCGCTTAAATCGTTACCTTTCGGAGTGAGCGCGTCTACGGACATGCCAAGAACAATTGGCACAAGCATGTTCACAAGGCGGGAGGCTAAAAGAAATCCTAAAGCGCCGATTACCAGCATTCGAATGTGCCAGACGGGAGGCCACAAATACGGTAAAAATCTGCGAAAAGTTTCGCCGAGCTTATTCTCAACTGGTTTCAGGTCAATAGACCCAGCGGCCTCTCTTGCAGCACGCTGTTCCTGTCTGGTCTCTGTAGAAGTTATCATAAAACCCTATTTGGTTCCAGAAGAGCAGAGATCAAAGAGCAAAAACAAAAAAGGGCCCAATGGGCCCTAGATTATGTATGGTCAAAGACTTAGGCTTCAGCTGATATCATGCGGCGCTTAAGCTTTTGTAGGTTCGGGCCCAACTTTATATCTGGTGTGCCCATAAGGAAGGCATCTAAGCCGCCCTTCTTTTCAATCGTGCGGATACCACGAGTGGAAAGGCGCAATTTAACAGTCTCACCCAAGATATCAGAAAGAAAGCTTGTACGCTGCATATTAGGCAACCAGCGGCGACGTGAACGATTGTTTGCGTGTGAAACGTTGTTTCCAGTTTGGACTCCGCGTCCTGTTACTTCGCAACGGCGAGACATGGCTCTAACCCTTTAAATTCAGATTCGTTATATCAAGAGCGGCGGCGTTAGCTGCTGGCGCATTAATGGTCAAGGCGTAAAGCGTTGCAGCTGTTAAAATGCACCCAAGCACCACCCAAGAATCGCTTTTTGAGCATGCAGACGATTTTCTGCTTCATCGAATACCACCGACTGAGGGCCATCTATCACTTCAGCTGTAACCTCCTCGTCTCGATGAGCTGGAAGACAATGCATAAATATAGCGTCATGAGAGGCAAGTGACATTAAATTACGGTTGACTTGGTATGGCCGGAGAAGATTGTGTCGAGATTCACCGTCCTTGTCGCCCATGGATACCCAGGTATCGGCGATAATAGCTTTTGCTTCTGCAGCAGCCTTGTATGGGTCTCGCGTTAGCGTTACATTTTCATTCATGAAATCAGAACTGGGCTTTAGTTCTTCTGGTGTAGCCACTGTCAAACTAAAATCAAATTTTTGAGCGGCCTCCATCAAAGAATGAGCCATGTTGTTACCGTCTCCTAGGTAGGCTAACTTTTGACGCTTTATTGGCCCTCGATGCTCTTCAAATGTCAGAACATCTGCCATAACCTGACAAGGATGACTTCGATCGGTTAAGCCATTAATTACGGGAACAGTTGCTTGTTGAGCCAGCTCCGTAAGCACCTCATGCCCGAAGGTTCGAATCATAATTGCATCGCAATAACGAGATAAAACTTTTGCAGTATCAGAGACGGTTTCGCCACGACCCATTTGCATGTCCGAGGACGACAAAATTATAGCTTCTCCTCCTAACTGCTGGACTGCTCGTTCGAAAGACACCCGCGTGCGCGTCGAAGATTTTTCAAAAATCATAGCCAACGCCTTACCTTTGAGAGGTAAACTATCGTGGCCAGATTTCCAAAGCTTAGCCTGCTCAATAATACGCGCGAGCTCGTGGGCTGGGATATCAGATAAGTCGAGAAAATGCTTCATAAGAAGCACCGCCTACTGACTCCGATTCACTTTTTTTGCAACAGGGATTGTTTTTGGCATAACTGTAAAGAGGCCGAGGAGGGCCAAGTTTAGTATAAACAAAATCTAATGCTAACCGATACATTTTATTCTATAAATAACGTTGGGAGAAATTAAGTGACTGGAAAACTCCAAACAGTATACAAAGCAAATAGCACTGAGGCACAAAAGCTTGCTTATGACGAATGGGCAGGTGAGTACGAGCGAGACTTGCTTTCTCAGGGGTATACTTTGCCAAGCCAGTGTGCCACGCTTTTTGCCGCATTTGTTTCTGAGCGTAGAGGGCCTTTTCTTGATGCGGGCTGTGGCACCGGAATGCAATTAGAGCCCCTCCATATGGCTGGATTTAGAGGGTTTACCGGCATTGACTTATCGATGGGCATGCTATCGATCGCTCGCCGCAAGGGAATGCACGATGAGCTTTTCCAGGCGACCATGGGAGAGAGACTGCCTTTTGAAGACAGTCAATTTAATGCAACGCTTACCTGTGGAGCCATCACTCAGGGGCACGCACCGGCCAAGAGTTTTGATGAATTAATACGGGTTACTAAGTCTGGCGGTCTGATTGTTTTCACGCTGCGCTGCGACGACGGTATCAACCACTCGTATGCGGACCGCTTGAGTGAACTCCTACACGAAGGTTGCTGGAGAGTGATTTATGAATCGACTCCGAGGATAACCTTTCCGTTGGGAGAAGAAACACATATTCAGCACAAGGGATGGGTATTTGAGGTCGTTTAGGGACCATTTGTATTACTATTTCCAAAAATATCCATGGCTTTGCTGGACTCGTTAAATCGGACGTGTAACAGGAACGGTTGCTCACGGTGGAGGAGAGATAGCTTAAGCTGCTACCCTGAGTTAATCTGATGTGAGGAAGTCTCACACCCTTATTTTTAGAGGAGGTCTTTAGACCATGAAAAAATTTGCATTTGCAGCGTCTACTCTGGCGCTTTCAACTGGCATCGCTGCCGCAGACGTAAACGTTGCTTTCTTTCTTGAATGGGCAACTCCAAACCAGATCGCTAAAGTAGAAAAAGCTTATGATGATGCGATGGGTACAGATATTAACTGGACTAACTTCAACACTGGTGTTGGGATGTCTGAAGCCATGATTGCTGGCGAGATCGACATCTCTTATTCTCAAGGCTTAGCTCCCTTTGTAAGCGCGGTCGCTTCAGGTGCGCCATTAAAGATGGTTTCAATTGCTGTAGAATATCCACCTAACAAGTGCTTCGTAGCTGACTCTCTAGGGATCACAGCAGACAATGCCGCAGATCTAGAGGGCATGACTGTAGCCGTTCCTTTGAACACTATGGCCGATTTTTCTTTCCGTAAGCAAATGACAGCACTTGGTGTAGACATTGATGAAATTAATGTTGTTGACCAAGATCCTGCATCTGGTGCTGTTGCACTTGCCGAAGGAGCTGTTGCTATGGCTTGTATTTTCGGTGGTGCATCGTCTGCTAAAGCTGATGAAGTAGGAACAGCACTAATGGACAATGCGGCACTAGCAGCTGCTGGCATCCAAGCGTTTGATGTTGTGTCTGTCACAGAATCTTTCGCTGCAGAAAACCCAGATCTAGTGCGTGAGTTCTTAGCTGTAACAGATGCAGCTAATGCTTCGTTTACAGGTTCAGATTCTCAAATGGCCATTATTGCGGCTGACGCCGGCATGGACGTGGAAACCACAAAAGCTCAAATGTCGGAGTTCGTATTCCCTTCAACTGAGGCTCAGTTAACTAATTATTTCGGACCTGATGGAACAGCGGCAGCGGCAGCAGCATCTCTTGGGTTAGTATTCGGTGCAGACGATGCAGCACTGCTTGCATCAACTATCGACGGCTCTTTCTTAGAGTAGACTGATCACAAAATGGCTCTTTCGTGAGCAGTGAGGCAGGCTCTTCAGGGGGCCTGCCTTTTTTCTAATTGTTTTAACGTTTTTCGCTGGGTTCTGTTTATGGCTGACTTGCTGGTCCAAGATCTCAATATGACCTTCACCAATCCTCAGACGGGGGCAGCGGTCGAGGCCTTAAAGAACGTTAATTTTACCCTAAAAAAGGGTGAGTTACTCTCAGTTTTAGGCCCGTCTGGATGTGGGAAGACAACCTTACTCAATTTAATTGCTGGATTTATAAATCCAACAAGCGGCGGTTTAAGCCTGGGACAGTCATCCATAAAGGGGCCAGGTGTTGAGAGAGGGATGGTGTTCCAACAGGGAGCTTTATTCGAGTGGCTTTCTGTAGCGCGCAATGTGGATTTTGGTCTTAGGCAAAAGGGAATAAGCCCAGAGGAGTCCGAGTCCTTAGTTGAGAAATGGCTAGATATCGTTGGCCTTCAAGGGTTTGGGGATACGCCAACATATCAGCTTTCCGGTGGAATGCAGCAGCGCGTGGCATTGGCCCGCTGCTTGGTAAATGATCCGGACCTTATTTTGATGGATGAGCCTTTAGGCGCTCTGGATGCGCTAACTCGCGAAAAGATGCAGTCTCTAGTGCTTGAGCTGTGGAAAGAGACGGGTAAGACAATTATGATAATTACCCATTCGGTTGAAGAGGCCTTACTCTTGGGTGAGCGTTTATTTGTAATGGCTCCACGGCCCGGTCGTCTTCACAAGGAATATAATCTTCCGTTTGCTGAGATGGGACTGAAACAATCATTGCGCGAGGTAAAGCAAGACCCTCAATTCAATGACGTTCGCGAGGAGATTCTTTCCATGATCTGGGATATGGAAGAAGAGATTATGGGGAAGGTTTAGTTAAATGACTCGCTCCAACCTGCTGTATGCGCTCTACGGCCTGCTCGTCGTCTGGGCTGCATATGTGCTCCTGCCACCGCTCCAGGGGCTAGTGTCATCAACATACGGAGGTCTGGCGACAAGCTTACATAGTTTGTACCGCGCGTACGCAGATGCCGTAGCACCACTTCTGACATGGACATCAATTAACCGAGGCGTCTTCGCGGCAGTTATAATTATCATTTTAGCCACCTTATTTGTTTGGTCTATAGTCATCGGCTTAAGGCAGTCAAAAATACGAGAAAAAGACGAAGTGTTTGGTGATCCTGAGCGCACACGAGGGGGCTGGTACTGGATGGTCTGTGGCCTCGCATCTTTGGCATTGGTTTGGTTCTATTTTTCTTGGGGAGCAGCTCGAGCGTTTTTTCCTAATGCGGCTAACGAAATATGCCAGGTTGCAACGCTTAATACGGCAATGCGTCCAATCGGCGGTGCGCTGCCACCGCGATATTTCCTAGGAACAGAGGTCATAAGGGCAACGCATAATGAGATTTCAGAAATTAAACTTCTAAGTACCCGAGTTGCCCTAACAGAAGCACAACGCGCCGAGATAGGAACGCTAACAAATGAGTTAGAGGCGCTGATGTCAGAGCTCTCTGATCCAGAGGCTCTGTCAGAAGAAGTTTCCGCTGAAATCATTGCTGTCTCAGAGGGGCTAGCCTCAGCAGCAAATGACCTTCGGTCAGGATTTCACCCTAATATGGCTGATGAACAAACTCTCCTTCAAAATAGAGCGCAAGGAGCAGGGGGCATCGCGGACGAGGCAACTAAAGAAATACCATTTAGCCCTATCTCTTCCCGCGGAAGTTTATTTGTGGCGGTTGCAGGAGATGTTGAGCTGCTAACAAAGCAATTTCAGGGAATTAAAAACCTTACTGGCGATCGCAAGGTTAGGATTGATGCGCTTAAAGATGATATAAAAGCGTTGAAGGCTGAGTTCGCTGAAATCACGGACCAGGATAGCGCGAACCGCACTCGGATTATTCGTAAACTCGAAGGCAGGTCGAGAGCCATTGCTCGGGGAACTATTTTTCCTCCTCAAGCATTAGATCCGATAGAAGATTCCATGCTGTCTCTTGCTAGCGCCTCTAATGTGGCGCAGGGCGGTCTTTGGTTTGTGGATGCCATCATGCTACCCACAAGTACGATAGAGAGAACCGCTACCGTATGCACTGAGTTTGGTTCTGGCCGCTGGTTACCAAAGCCACTCGATGTAATCGCGCGCTTTGGAGAGATGGCAAATATTCATCTAAACTCTGACGCAACGGCAGTAAATGAAGATACCGGACAGCCATTCCGGCCTGGAGGAATGAAGGGCGTAAGACTTCTGTGGGTGAAGTGGTTGCCTATATCAGATGTCGTGGCGCCCCTTATTCCCAATGGTTTGGTAGATTTGTTGCCTGGGGAGTATCCAACGCATCAAGAGGATGGAACTTTCAGGCATAATTTCAAATCCCGTGTTCTGGCGTTTACTCAAGGCGATGTGAATCTTGGATATATACCAATGCTCGATGGCCACGTTTGGGATTCTTTATACCGTGTCATCGTCGCTATGGCGTTGGGAATAGGCATTGGCGTCCCCTTGGGGATTATGATGGGCGCATCGAGATTTTTCAAATCATATTTTGATCCTCTTATAGAACTGTACCGACCGATCCCGCCACTAGCATGGGCACCATTGATTTTGACCGCTATTGGTCTTGGCGATGCAGGCAAAATCACGCTTCTTTTCATGGTAGCGCTCGCCATCATGATTATTTCTGCGAGAACGGGCGCAATATCAACGCAGCTCTCCAAAATTAGGGCATCTCATTCGCTCGGCGCAAGCAATCGGCAAATTTTACGGCAAGTGATTCTGCCTAATGCTTTGCCAGAAATACTTACTGGTATTCGAATTGCGATCGGTGTTTGTTGGGGAACTTTGGTTGCAGCGGAGCTATTAGCTGGAGAGACGGGAATAGGGTTTGTTGAAAATATTGCATCAAAGACCCAGGATTATACAACAATCTGGGTAACCATATTAATTATGGGAATGCTTGGCTTTGCACTCGATCTTCTCATGCGCTGGGTTATTGCAAAGACAATACCTTGGAGAGGGAAGGGGTGATCAGGCCATCCTAACCATTTATCAACGCAGAAATTAGCGCAACTTTAACGATATCATCTGTGGTCGCGCCTCTTGATAGATCCGCGATTGGCTTTGCAAACCCGTGTAGCAAGGGTCCTATCGCCTGTGCTCCAGCGAGTTCTTGCATTAGCTTATAGCCGATATTGCCAGCATCAATATTTGGAAAAATTAAGGTATTTGGATTTGCTGCGTTTATGCCTTTGCGTACACCAATTTCAGGATTTAGTGCAGCGTCGCCTTGGACAGGGCCGACGGCCTGGATGCCCTTGTTTTTTAATTCGCTTGCCGCTGCTCGCACTTTGTCGACGCTAGCGCCTGAGCCGCTTGTGCCAGTGGAATAGGACAAAAAAGAGATTCGAGCATCACCAAAAAGCAACTTCGCAGCCTTCGCTAAGTGATGGCCAATATGAACTAGTTGATCTTTGTTTGGATTAATATTTACTGCACAATCGCCAAAAAGCAGCTGCTTTCCGCTTGGAAAACTCATTAAAAACGAAGAACAAATCAGGGGTGCATCCGCCTCCAGACCTACAGCTCGAAGACCTGCTCTTAAGACAGTTGCCGTCTCGGTTGCGGCACCAGAAACAAGGAAGTCACCTTTGCCTAGGGTCAATAAAGCTGCAGCTCGATGGGTTGGATCCTGTAAAAAAAGGTCAATTTTGTCTTCTGATAGACCAGGTTTAACCCTCCTAAAAGGCTCCCTCATTTTCTCCTCAGGATCGCCTGGTTCAACAATTATACACCCTAGATTTGCCAGACGATTGGCAGCCTCAGCTACTCGACTATCGTGCATTTCTGGTATGATGATGCGAGGGCAGGTTTTCTGCACATGGGCTTGAGCTATGTTTATGAGGGTCATGGGTTTATCCTTAGCGCTAAGAGGCGTCGAATTTAAGACATAGTCTAGGAATGGCTATGCTAGACTTTATTTATGTCAGGGTTAACCCAGTTTAAAATGCTCATCAATGGAGCAGATGTAAATGCAAGTGATGGAGGCAAGCGCAAATCTATTGATCCTTCTACAGGCGAGCCTTGGGCTGAGTTTCCCGAGGCAACAAAAGAAGATGTGGATTTAGCTGTAAGGGCTGCGCACTTAGCCCAAACGTCAGGGCCATGGTCCAAACTGACGCCAACGGAGCGAGGCCAAGCTTTATACCGTCTTGCCGACGCCCTATCTGAAAACGCTGACAACATTGGGAGGCTTGAGACCCGAGATACGGGAAAGCTTCTGAAAGAGACTGTCTGGCAGGCAAAATATATTTCTGACTATCTGAGGTATTTTGGAGGCGCTGCTGATAAGATATCTGGTGACACGCTACCAATCGATAAGCAGGACATGTTTGTCTATACCTCGAGGGAGCCCCTCGGTGTAATCGCTGCGGTGATCCCATGGAATTCACAACTATTTTTGTCAGCAACAAAGATAGGCCCTGCACTAGCAATGGGAAATACCCTGGTTTTAAAGGCTTCAGAGCATGCTCCTGCGCCATTGCTAGCATTTGCCAAGCTAGCCAAAAAGGCGGGAATCCCTGATGGTGTGATTAACGTAATCACTGGCGGTGGAGAGCCATGTGGAAGAGAGTTAACCAGTCATAATCTTGTTTCAAAAATAGCATTTACCGGCGGTGGCTCCGCTGCGAGGCACGTAGTCAGAAACTCAGCTGAAAATTTTGCGCAGGTATCTTTAGAGTTAGGAGGAAAGTCACCTTTTATTGTTTTTGATGATGCCAATATATCAAGCGCTACAAATGCTTGTGTGGCAGGGATTTTTGGGGCGTCAGGTCAATCTTGTGTTGCTGGGTCTAGGCTGTTGGTTCAAGAAGACATCGCGGATCTTTTCGTAGAAAAGCTTTCCAGAATTGCTGAAAATATTCGTTTGGGGGATCCCGCAGACGGTAGTACGGAGATGGGTCCGTTGTGCACTATCGAACAGATTAAATTGATTGACGACCAGATCAACAAAGCGGTTTCTGATGGCGCAAAGGTAGTATGTGGGGGAGGCCGGACAGAGGGGAAGGGCCTGTTTTTTAAGCCAACAATCGTTGACTGTCCTGATTCTAAAATAAATATTTTAGACACGGAGCTTTTTGGGCCAGTTTTGTCTGTTGTCCGATTTAAAACCGAGGCTGAAGCAATCATGCTGGCCAACGATACTAAATACGGACTAGCAGCTGGGGTTTTTACCAATAATCATAGCCGGGCGTTACGTATGTCAAAGAATTTACGAGCAGGCATTGTGTGGGTAAATACATATCGAGCAATTTCACCGATTGCTGAATTTGGTGGTGAGCGCATGAGCGGTTATGGCCGTGAAGCAGGCTTTCAGGCCTTATATGACTATTCCCAGACCAAGTCAGTTTGGATGAACCTATCGGATGAGCCCGTAGCCAATCCGTTTCGGCCGCGTTAGAACAAATGAGGTTTCAACTCGCGATAAATCTAGAAAGAACCTCGTCAAGCCAGGACATGTCAAAGGTCGCCTCTCATACGTTAGAGATGGTTCAAATGGCTGATCAGGCAGGGTTCGAAATAGTTTGGGCTGCAGAGCATCATGCTTTGGAGATGACAATTGCTCCCAATCCGTTTCAATTGCTTACTTGGTGGTCTCAACACACAAGCCAAATAAGAATGGGCTGCGGCGTGGCAAATGCAGCTTATTGGCATCCAATCAATTTGGCGGGTGAGGCCGCAATGTGTGATTTAATATCTGGGGGCCGCCTGGAGCTAGGTCTAGGATCAGGAGCATATCAGCGCGAATTTGATCGCATGCGACCGGGTGTTGATCAAAAAGACGGCTACAGATACCTCCAGGAAATGCTGCCTCTCATTCGAGAGCTTTGGAGTGGAGATGTGGCTCATAATGGAGAGTTTTGGCAATTTCCCAGTGCAACTTCAGTGCCCAAGCCCATCCAAAATGACGTTCCCATCTGGGTTGCTGCTCGCAGCCCAGTTACTTTTGATTATGCGGTTGAACAGGATGCCAACATTATGTCATGGCCGCTTACGCTCGGGTTTGAAGAGGCCGAAAAATATGCTTCACTTCGAAAGGAAGCAATCGAAAAATTACCAGGCTCAACACCAAAGAAATTTGTGATGATGCGTCATACAGCAGTGTATGAATCGTCAGAGGATCGAAGAGCTTCTATGGCTGCGATTCGTCATAATTTAAGCCAGTTTGGAAACTTAATGACTAAGCGAGGAGAGGTTGAAAACGGGTTTCCTGAGCTTGTCCCATTCGACCAGATTGAGGGTAATGCGCGAGTGGATTCAAGCATGCTAGAGAATAATCTTGTGTTTGGATCTGCAGAGCAAGTTACGGAAAAGCTTAAGGCATATCAGTCACTCGGGATCGACGGTTTTATTTATTATTCTTCAATGGGGCTTGATCACACAGTACAAAAGCGCTCCCTAGAAACCTTTATTGAGAGAGTGATCCCTAACTTCAACTGAATTTCTGTTTTTGGCGACAGGCAGATCTAAATCGAGAGTAGATAATCGAGCCAGTGTCTAATAAAGTAATACTAATCCATGGCCTTGGGCTCAGCACGTCAATGTGGGATGTTTTCGTCCCTGCTATTGAGAGTTGGGGTTTTGATGTTTTAACATACAACCTCCCCGGCCACGGAGGTGATGCGCCTGTAAAGCGATCACACGATTTACAGCTATATGTAGAGCAAGCCCTGGCTCAAATGGATAAAATTGGCTGGGACTGTGCGCATTTAGTTGGTTTTTCCCTAGGGGGCATGATAAACCGAAAATTGGCGTTGTTAGAGCCTCACCGAACCGCATCTTTGTCTATCTGGAATTCACCTCACGATCGCGGAGAGCACCAGCAGGCGGCAGTTGAGGACCGAGCAAGAAATTCTCGACAGTATGGCGTTGATTCAACTCTGGAGGCAGCCTTAGATAGGTGGCTTACGGCAGAAGCCACGGATGATCTGAGAAACCAGGTTCGGTCATGGCGTAGGAGCTGTGACCCAGGCTCATATGCAGAAGCTGCCTGGGTGCTAGCTAATGGCGTGCCAGAGTTGGTGAACGCAGAGCCAACAAAGCAGGTGCCAACGCAAGTTATTACATGTGAGAATGATGTTGGTTCAACGCCAGATATGGCCAGAAAAATAGCGATGGCGCTAAAAGCCGAAACGGTGGAGATTATCCCGGGATTAAAACATCTAGGTCTCCTTCAGCGTCCAGACCTCTTTTTGGATCCGCTTAAGAAATTTTTATCCTCTTAAGTGTTAGGAAAAGACTAATCCCTGCAAAGTATGAACTGCTGGCTATAAATACTATGAACCAGGGCTGAGCGGCGGAGCTATTATGTCCTTGGTGTAGGATCTGATAGCCTAATATTGCTGCTGATACTGTCCACAATGCAGAGTTTAGCCAATTCAGCCACTCATATCCACCTAACGGTGTTCTGAATGGGTGCACATAAGGGGTTGGAACGATGGTTAAGATTAAAAAAGCTCCAATTACAAACAATGATAGCCAAGCGGACAGCGACGACAGGACCACAAAAAAAACAACTACATTCCACAGAGCTGGAAAGCCTATAAAACTATTATCTTCCGCTTTCATGCCCACTTGAGCGAACGTAAAGCTACCAGCCAGCAACACCAGAGCTCCCGCTAAAGTTTGAAATCCGGCTGGTACAAGCGCCCAATGCCAAATCATCACGGCAGGAATCGTCACGTACGTGAAATAATCGATTACGAAGTCTAAAGCACCACCATCAACTCCAGGAGTGTAGATTTTTACTTTAGCAGCGCGTGCGAGGGTTCCGTCAATCCCATCAATAACAAGAGTGATTCCGAGGTATAGAAATGCTAGGCTTATGTTCTTATCAATTGTTGCGATTATAGATAAGAACCCGAAAACAAGCCCACTAGCAGTGAAGACGTGTACAAGAATAGCGAGGAAGCGTGCAGACATGTGTCTCTTGTAACGGCGAAGAAGACAAAATTCACGGCCTATCTTTCAAGGGCTCGTGGCAAACACTAAGTGGCAGGAATGAGAATTGATGCACATCATCACCTTTGGGACCTAAAAGCCGTTTCTTATCCATGGCTGGAAGCCAAGGGCGTGTCCCGATTTTTTGGAAACCCGGCGTCTATTCAACGCAACTATATTTTGGATGAGTTTCGTCAGGATGCATCAACAGCAAAAGCACAGGGCTCTGTTCATATTCAAGTCGGAGCCGCTGATGGGCTTCAAGAGGCTTTGTGGGTTCAGAAAGTGGCAATGTCAAATTTGGACTGGCCGCTAAAGCAGGTTGTTTTTTGTGATCTCACCAGTAGCAATTTAAAGAACCAGTTAGACCAATTTCAAAGCCTTTCGTCGGTAGTGGGTGTCCGTCAAATAGTTGGTAGAGCTCCGGGGGAAGATACCGCGACGGGCACTCAAGGGTTATTGTCGGACCGGAGGTTCGTTGCAGGATTGCATGAAGTTGCAGCCCGTGGCCTCTCATTCGATTTACAACTGATTCCAGAATTAATGGAAAAAGCGGGCTCTGTACTTAGAGAGGTTTCTGAGCTGAAAGTTGCCTTGTGTCATGCTGGTTCTCCACATGATCGAAGTCCGTCGGGGCTAAAGTTTTACGCCAAAGAACTAACCTCTTTGAGTATGAATCCGAACGTAGTCTGCAAGATCTCAGGTCTTGGAATGTTTGATCATGATTGGACAGCTAAAAGTGTGAAACCCTTTTTTACCGCATGTTTATCGCAGTTTGGTGCCGAAAGACTAATGTTCGGGTCTAATTTTCCAGTTGATTCTCTTAGCTCAACCTACCATCAGTTGGTTAGTAGGCATAGTGAGCTTATAGAGGAAATAAGCGCGTCGCAGCGGGATCAATTTTGGGGTGGCACGGCTGAGAGGTTTTATGGATTCTAGCGCTACTAATGATCAAGAATCTGAAAAAGGCTTTCTGTCAAAGAGTGAGCTGAGAGCTTTTAGTTGGCTATGGCGACATTATTTACGGCGATTCATGCCGGGCATAATTACTGTCTTCGCTCTTTTGGCTGCCCATGGGGCGGCGCTAGTTGCATTTTTAGGTTTGATAAATGGTAGTTTCAGCGAGCTATTTGATCCAAATAATGGAACGTTCCAGTTTGTTAAGCAAGCGCAAATCTCTCATGAGAAAGATCTATATCTAGATGCTGACCGAGATGGCGTTTACGAGGGCGAACTGCAACTAATCGATCCCCTTGGAAAGGCCGACAAGTGGGTTCCGTTTCGTATCGATGTTAGTCTCGCAGGGTCGAGAGACGAGTCAATCCATAGCAGTGATGGCAGCACAGCACTAAGCAAGGCGGACATAGACATACTTACACAAGATGGTGAATTCAGTGTTGGATCGATAAGAGGCCTGGACTCTCTCTATTTCGAGTTTGAGCGAACCGGCGCTGGGCCTGTCCTTGTCAGGCTATTGCTCATATTGCTGGCGGCAACTTTTGTACGAGTATCCACATCATATGTTTCGGGCCGCCTGGCTGCGCGGATCATGGCGCTAGCGTCTCTCAACATTAGAAAAGATTTGATAACGTCTATATTCTCCCTCGATTTATCTTATTTCGATAGAGCTAAGTCTGGCGATATTGTTCAGGGGTTAAATGGTCTTGTGACAGGTGTTCAAACATTCTTTTCAACCGGGCTTTTAAACGCTGGAAAGTCAGCAATCAGTGTTATCGGGATACTGGGGTATTTGGCGTGGATTCACTTTGCTCTCTTCGTTGGCATCGTTGTTATAGTCCCATTGGCATATTACGGTATTCGCGCAATCATGGCGCGCATGCGGATTTATGTGGATGATGGTTTATCGGCGAGCGCAAATTTTCTTACTACACTTGACAGCTCTGTCGCTGGCATTCGTACAATTAAACTTAGCGACCAGACCAGTGCTGTTAAGGACACGCTAGGCAATGAGGCCGCTGAGATGGCACGCATCGAAATTCGTTTGGCTCGTTACCATACGCTGATAGCTCCCATGATTGACCTTTTAGCTGCGTTTGCAGTTATGGGCATTGTTGGCATAGGTGGGCTAGCGGTTCTCCAGGGATGGGGGGGCATATCTGCAGGAGTTTTGGTTACGTTTGTTATTGGTTTGGCACTTGTCTTTAGCCCCGCAGGCCGCCTCTCGGGCTTTAACGCTATTTTGTCGATGATGCTGGTTTCACTAAAACGATTACACGGCATGGCCATGCTGAAACCCAGCATTGTAGACCCTGAAAATGCTGTCGATAATCTCTCTACGGGCGGAGATATAGTGCTTAGAAACGTAAGCTTTTCCTACAGCACAAACACTGACAACCCATTGTTTAACTCTTTAAACCTTACTTTTAAGGGTAAGAAGGTTTCAGCGATTGTAGGCCAAACAGGCTCTGGCAAGACAACAATATTATCACTGATAGCGAGGCTATATGAGCCAACCAAAGGCACTGTTTCTATAGGGGGTCAGGACATTTCAGCCGTGACTCTAAGCAAATTGAGGCAAAGCTTTTCTGTTGTTGCCCAGGACATTTTTCTATTTGATGATACAATCATTGAAAATATTCGATTTGTCCAACCGGATGCAACGGAGTCGGAAGTGTTGCGGGCTGCCAGCAAGGCTCAACTAGATGAGCTTATTCTTGAAAAAGAAAACCAAACAGTAGGGCCCAGAGGGGCTCAGCTTTCTGGGGGGCAGCGCCAACGTATAGCTATTGCGCGAGCCTTCCTGCTAGATGCACCGATAGTGCTGCTTGACGAAGCTACTTCAGCCTTAGACCAGCATACAGAAGAAAAAATAACCAGATCCCTGAAAGACCTATGTAAAGGAAAAACCACCATTATCATTGCGCACCGTTTGTCTACGATAACGCACGCAGATTGCATATATGTTTTGGAGAACGGAGAAGTCGCAGAGCAGGGCGAGCATGAACAGCTTTTAAGGGATGGTGGATTGTACGCTGCTTTGAATCGTTCTCAATCAGGATCTCGCAAGGTGAACCAAACCTCATGAGCTCAGCTCTGTCAGTTCCAGTTTCCCTAATACCTATGCAAGCACAGGATAAACCTGATATCGAGCGATTGCTCTTTCAATCTTTTGGTCCACAGCGCCTGTCTTTGCCCTCTTATTCGCTAAGAAGCGGCTCTCCGATTGATAGGCTCTCTTGGGTTGCGCGATCTTCTCAAGGGCAAGTTCTCGGTTGTCTAAGATTTTGGTCAGTCAGGCTTGTCGATATCCCGATTAAGGCGGCTCTTCTTGGTCCGTTGGCAGTAAACCTTGCGTACAGAGGTGCTGGCGTTGCTGGCTCGTTAGTTCGTTTTGGCTTAAACAGGGCTGCAGATCAGGGGTTTGAGCTTTGCTTCGTGGTTGGCGAACCAAGGTTTTATCGTCGATTTGGTTTTACGAACGCGGCATGGTCGGGCATCACTTGTTCAGCCCAGATTCCACGCCGAAGGCTAATGGTGCTGGAGCTTAAGCGCTCGGCGATAACCTCTGTCCCAAAAGGAGCTAAATTGGCCGCTGGCACTTGAGGCGCAAAATACTAATTCGTTATTATGGTAAAGTCTGAAAAAGAAACACGCCGAGATCGCGCTTTTGTAAAGTCAGTGATTAACTGTGGCGATCTAGACATGCGCATTGCCGTTGATGGGACTTGGTTCCATCAGGGAACGCCAATTGGCAGAAAAGAACTAGTAAAGCTTTTTGCTTCTGTGCTCCATCGAGAGGACGACGGATCCTATTGGCTAGAAACCCCAGTCGAACGCGGGGAAATCACGGTCGATGATGCTGCGTTCATTGCTTTTCGTACGGACCAAGTTGAAGATAACTGGCAATTTCGGACAAATATTGACGAAGTTATTTTATTAGGTCCTGACCACCCCCTTCGTGTTGAGGTTGATGAGAAAACCGGTGAGCCAAGACCATACATTTATGTGAAAAACGGGCTTGAGGCGAGGCTTAGCCGGAATGTCTATTATGAACTAGTACACGCGGCGGTTCAGCAAACAGATGGAAGATGGACAATTCGTAGTGGTGGGGTGGATTGGACTGTCGGATGGGCTTAAGTCTGCGCGATATTTCGTCGAAGCTGCGTGAGCCTGACACCTTGATCACCGCGAAGGACGCAATACCTCCTAGAGGTTTCAGAGCGGCAGCTGTTATTATTCCCCTTGTGCAGCGCGACGATAAAGTTAATGTTATCTTTAACAAGCGAGCAAAAAACTTACAGACCCACGCTGGCCAGGTAGGATTTCCTGGAGGTCGACGAGATCTGACTGATCCGAGTTTATGCTATACTGCAGAGCGAGAATTGCAGGAAGAGCTGGGCATAGATCCAAAAAGACATGATGTTCTTTGTCGTTTAGCACCAAGGTTGGTTGTGTCATATTACGAGGTGACCCCCTTTGTGAGCGTAATCGATTCAAGTGCTGAAATTTATCCAGATCCTGCTGAAGTTCAGTATGCTTTCGAAGTGCCGCTTGATCACTTCATGATGTCAGGAACAGAAACCGCTACTGACAGAGAGATTTTTGGTAAGCGACGAATCTTTTATGCCTGGGAGTGGAAAGATGAGGTGGTTTGGGGGGCCACTGGTAGGTTTGTGGCTGATTTTATCAGGGCCCTTGGGGCTTCCCATGTCGAACCTTAGAGACACACTTTTAACTAATCCCTTAGTCAGCGATTTAGGATCTGTTATTGGCGCAGACAATTTTCGTTTGGTGGGTGGCTGTGTTCGTGATGCGCTGCTGGGTGAGCTTCCTCATGACCTTGATGCATGTACTTCTTTAGTCCCGAGCGAGATTCTTCGTAGGCTGTCAAAAACCCAAAAATTCGACGCGCACCCAACTGGTATTGAGCACGGAACAATTACCGCAGTCCATGCAAAGTCAAAGAAATCGATCGAAGTCACCACGTTGCGCAGAGACGTAGTTACGGATGGCCGGCATGCGAAGGTTGAGTTTGGCACCTCTTGGAGAGAGGATGCCGCGAGAAGAGACTTCACTATCAATGCCTTGATGCTAGACTTGAAGGGGGGTGTTTATGATTTTTTTGATGGGGAAGAAGATTTAAGGGCAGGAAGGATTAGGTTTATAGGAGAGCCTAACGCAAGACTATCTGAGGACTGGCTTCGTGCTTTAAGATATTTTAGATTTTGGGCGCGCTATGGAAAAGAGTATCCAAATGAAGCCACTATCCAAGCACTAAGTAATGCAGCTCTTAATATTTCTAAGATCTCAGTTGAGCGCATTTGGGCAGAGCTCAAGGCGCTGGCAGGCACATCTCGATTCTGGGATGCGTTAAATCTTTTCGAAGAGCTGGGATTTTCCGATGCGCTGGGTTTAACACTAGCCTGGCCAATTAATCGCCCTAATCAGTCTGAGCTAAAACCATCGCAAGTTTGGGGTGCTTTGCTAGGAGGAGGGCCATCATTAAAGCGGCTGCGAGCGTCGCGTGTTGAGCAGGCAGCCGCAGCCAATATGCTCTTAGCATTAGATCAAAGAACCTGGTTTGCAAAACAGGCATTGTTCGGCCAAGACGCAGCGGCAGCAGCCCATATTTGGTCAGGAGGAGATGGTAATTTACCTCTTATTCCAGCCTTTCCAGTTAAAGCAGAGGATTTATTTTCAATTGGACTGGTGCAAGGTCCCGAACTGGGAAAGATGCTTGCTGCACTCAAGAAAAGATGGATTGTATCGGAGGGTCAAGACAGCCGGGAAGACCTTCTAGAATGGTGTAAAACATCAATTATGTAAAACACTAACCCCACCCAAATGGCGGCTAGCATAACCCCTCGTTTTAGATCTAGTGTTTCTTCAAGCGGGGGAAAAAGGGATAAAACCAAGAGCATAATTGGAACGATGAACTGGAGAAGCCCTATAGAAATTAGAGGCATTCTTGCCGCGGCGGCATTGAACCAAACAAGGGGAAGCAAAGTCGTTAAACCAGATGCAATTAGGAGCGTGGCTTCTCGTCCTGTGCTGGCAATTAAGTATGGTGCCCCCAGCCATCCAAAAGTCCCAATAATACCGACGGCAAAGGGCAATATTAAGGTTGTTTCTAACGCCATACCCCTCTCCGCGGGGACCTTGTAAAGCTTACGGATGCCACTGTAGGCAGAAAAACTAATTGAAACAGCGAGGGCAATAAGGGGAAGCTGCCCAATTGAAACAGTATAAAACCCTACGCCAATAGCGGCGAACATTAGAGCAAGAATTTGCAATTTCCGTGGGCGTTCTTTTAAGACCAAAATACCAAAAGCTGCGGTCATCAGTGGGGTCATGAAGTATCCAAGGGAGGCATCTAAAACCCTTCCGCTTTGAACAGCATAGATAAAAATCCCCCAATTCCCAGCAATAAGGACGCCTGTTAAAAACAGCACCCTTAACATCTTTGTTTCTTTAAATAGCTCTAGTGCTCCTGATATCTTTTCCCTTAAGCCTAACCAGATCCAAACAAAAATGCAGGACCAGGCGCTGCGATGTGCCATAATGGTAACGGCGTTAGCTTCTTCAAAAAATCCAAAATAGTAAGGCTGTACAACACCCCAAAAACCAAAAGCGGCGAGGGCAAATGTAACACCGCTGCGCATGTCTTTATCTGAATTTGAAGGTATCATAGGCTGCCACTAGGCCTTAAATACGAGCCAGAAAAGCGGGTTTTTGGAGCTTACATGAAACTAGTCATTGCCATTCTTGCCATTTTTGGGAGTTCATCATTAGCGAGTTCACAGGCGATGATACAGCTTGTTGAAGCGTTTGCGTTTGAAACAACTCCTGGCATGTCTAACGGAGCAGCATACATTACTATAAATAACACAGGTCAGGCTGAAGCCAAGCTTGTTGGGGTGAGTTCAGGGCTGGCGGAGCACACTCAGATTCATACCCACGAGCAAGACGGTGATATAAAGCGAATGGTTGCCGTTGATCTGCCAGTATTCCTTAAGCCTGGAGAGCAGTTAGCGATGAGGCCTGGTGGAATTCACATAATGTTTTTAGGTATAAAAAGGCCTATGGAAGTTGGGGATCAGATAACCGTGGTCATTCAATTTGAGGGAAAAAACTTAGAAGTAGATGTTGATGTATTTGGGCTGCAAATGTTTGAAATGTTGACTGGTCACTCGCCCCACAATCATAACGCTGACGAAGATCACTCTGATCATGAGGGGTCTCACCACAACCACTGATTTACTTA
Organism: Alphaproteobacteria bacterium; assembly: GCA_964228455.1. Taxonomy (GTDB): domain Bacteria; phylum Pseudomonadota; class Alphaproteobacteria; order UBA7985; family UBA7985; genus CAXQZM01. The sequence goes on from CAXQZM010000043.1 coordinate 39,642, forward strand.
CCTTCGAGATCTGCTTAAGCTGCCACAGACTAGATAGCTTGGGAGGGTATTGTGGCATTAACTGATAAATCTCGTTTGAGCCTTGGAACAAAAGTAGCATGGGGTTTTGCTGACGCCGGCGTTAATGTGTTTGTATATGTAAAGGCTGTCGTAATTTTAGCATTCATGACGCAGTACATGGGTGTGGGAGCTGGCCTGGCGGGCTTGGTCACAGGGCTGGTAGTGTTAACAGACATGATAACTGATCCGCTCGTGGGCGCATGGTCTGATCGACGGGCCAGCCGGTTTGGTCGAAGGCGACCGTTTATGGTTGTTGGAGCGGTTTTTATGTTCGCTTTCACCTATCTAATGTTCACAACGCCCGGACTTACGGGTGCGGCAGCAGCGTTATGGGTCTTCATCTTTTATGCGCTTGCCTCAATTGGTTTCACAATGGTTGCTGTCCCTTACGGGGCTATGGCAACTGAAATGACTAGCGAGCCACAAGAACGAACTGTTATGATGGGATTTCGATTTGCATTTGCATCAGTGGGTCTTTTGCTGGCAGGTCTTTTGGCTACACCAGGAAATATCGCATCTGGCAGTGCGATTACATGGATTATAATTGCCTTTCTAATGCTTTTCCCTGTTTTTGTTTGCGTAATTTTTACTAACCGTGCGCCAAGAATTTCTGAATCCAGCGCCTTGGGAATTAAAGAACAGCTAGCCTTAGTCAGGGCGCACCCAAATTTTATCCGACATGTTATATCTTATGGAATAATGACAGTAGGAGTTGCCATCCTCTCTGGAGGAATACTGTTTATTACAACCGATGTAAGCATTCGGCAGGCTCAGAGTGGCGCCTATGATCACTACTTTGAAAACGAATTTGTATTTTCAGGCGATGTCGAGAGAGAGCGTCTTGGGCTTATTGAGCCAGAAAATGGATGGAAAGATAGGCGCGGTCAGAAAATAGGAGGCTCTCATGTTCAGCGTATTGACCCTACTGTTGCTGGTTGGTTTGATAATATCGATTTTCACGCGCTTCAAGTAAGTGACTATGGGCGCATTCAAGCCGACGCGGTTCAAGGGGTTCTTAATCGCGCTGTTCAGTCACGGGTGATTGGACCTGCAAGCGCTTTGGTTGGCCTAGCAGGCTTCTTTAGTGCTGTTTTTGCACTCTTCTTGGTAGGTTCAATTTTATCACAAATTTTCTGGGTTCCTTTGGCGCGACGTATTGGCAGAGGCCGGGCGCTCGTAGGAGCTTTGTCTGCTTATGGGTTGTTGGCATGTGCGTACTTAATTGTGCTTCGAGGAGGCGATCCGAGTTTCATAGTTTACGGTGCGTTTGTGCTTGGCATATGCAACGGCGCCTACCAAAACCTACCCTGGGCAATTTTGCCAACAATGATTGATCAAGCCAATGCGCATGCAAAGGTTAACGTGGAAGGCATATTTAATGGATTTTGGCTTTCTGGCCAAAAAATAGCCAACTCAGCTGCTCCCATGCTTTTTGGGTGGCTGATAGCTTTATTTGGCTATGAAAAATCAACCGTAGGCTTAATGCCACAAAGTGAGCAGGCTTCGAGTGCACTAGAGATTTCAATGACCCTGTTACCTGGCCTTTTCTTTCTTCTGGCTATTCCTATGTTCTTAACTGTGAGGCGCGACTTGCGGAGCTGAAAAGAATTGGCTTGGCATCTCCGTTGAGTTGGACTACTTGTGCGCCCAACGCAAAGATAAGACTAAAGAGGCGCAGTATGTTTCTGTGCCCAAAAGAGAGGTAGGGAGATACATGGATACCTTTTTTGGCATGCGGCTGTTTGCACAGACTGTGCAATCTGGCTCTTTTTCTGAAGCTGGTCGTACATTAGGAATGGCTCCAAGCTCTGTCTCGCGTCAAATTTCAATGCTTGAAGACCGCTTGGGGGTGCGTTTGCTCAATCGCTCAACTCGGCAGTTGCACCTGACAGAGGCTGGACAAATTTACTATGACAGGACGACAAACATCTTGCACGCTGTTGAAGATGCTAATCTCGCGGTAGCTGAGTTAGAATCGAAGCCACGCGGTCTGTTAAGGCTTAATATACCTGTCACGTTTGGTCGCCGGCACATTATCCCAGCGCTTGCTGGCTTTATGGACCTGTATCCAGAGGTTGAAATGGATGTGACCATGACAGACGCTATGATCAACGTCATTGAAGATGGGGCGGATCTAGTTGTTCGGATTGGCGAGCTCAAAGACAGTTCATTAATAGCAAAGAAACTTGCTCCAAATAATCGGGTGGTATGCTGCTCCCCTGAATATTTAAAAAAGCATGGTGAGCCAAAGGAGCCTAAGGATCTTAAGGATCATCGTTGCCTGACCTATCGCCGCGCGGTTAACCCTGATATGTGGCACTTTGCGGACTCGTCAGGAAATGTGGAGCATGTAAAAATTAATGCCGCATTCCACGTTAATAACGGTGAGGCGTTGTTGCCGCTAGCCCGAGAAAGCCAGGGCCTCATTCTACTCCCAACTTACGTTGTAGGAAATGATTTGCGCCGAGGTTCGTTGGTTCCAGTATTAGAAGATTATCAGGCGAGCCCAATAAGCATTGATACTGGGATTTATGCACTTTATCCGTCAAACAGGCATATGTCGCCGAAGGTGCGAGCATTCGTGGATTATATCAAGAGTCACTTTGGAACGCCACCATACTGGGATAACCTGAGCCCCGCAGCGGAAATTCCGGAAGTTTAGGTGAAAAAAAAAGAAGGGCAGGCCTGGCAGCGAATGCTTTCAGGACGTCGCCTTAATCTACTAGACCCAAGTCCACTAGATATTGAGATTGATGATATTGCCCAGGGCCTATCTAAAGTGGCACGTTGGAATGGCCAAACCACTGGTGAGCATGCTTTTTCCGTAGCACAACACTCATTACTTGTTCTTGCCCTTCTAGACTTTGAATCTGGGCCCTACCCTATTTCTATTCGTTTAGGCGCGCTGCTGCATGATGCCGCTGAATATGTAATTGGAGATCTAATTAGTCCATTTAAAAGAGCCATTAATCTTGAGTATAAAACATTTGAAAATGAGATTTTGGGCGCCATTCGACAGAGGTTTGGGCTGTCGGCAAGGATGTCTACACTGGAAGAGAGGGCAATAAAACGCGCAGACAGCCAGGCGGCGTATTTAGAAGCAACACAACTTGCCGGCTTCTCGAGCAATGAAGCCGGTCAGCTATTTGAAAAACCATCAGAGTTAAAAAACTTAACGCCAGTATCTGCCCCTCTGGCAAAGCTAGAGTTTCTAGAAACCTTCAGGAAGTTAGTAGAATAAGATAGCGTCTCCATTCAAATATTTCGGAGAGAATTGGTGGAGCATAGCGGGATCGAACCGCTGACCTCTTCGCTGCCAGCGAAGCGCTCTCCCAGCTGAGCTAATGCCCCCACCAGAACTCGAGCGCTTTAAAGTGAGTCTGTGGGTTAGATCAAGGATATTTGCTGAGGATCCTTAAACCTCTTCGTAACCGTTTAACGAAGCCCACAAAAACTAAGTGGCAAACACCTGCGTCATATCTTTAAAGGTCTTAAATTCCAGCGCGTTTCCACTAGGATCTGTTATGAAGAAGGTTCCTTGCTCCCCTGCTTCACCTTCAAATCTTAGATAAGGTTCGATAATGAAGTTGGCGTCGGCAGCTATTAGTTTATCAGCAACGGCCCTCCATTCGTCCCATCCCAATATAATGCCAAAGTGGCGAGTAGGGACTGTTTTGCCATCGACAGTATTGCCGCTTGCTAAACCTGTTTCTTCCGGTTTGACGTGAGCGCTTATTTGATGCCCATAAAAGTTTAAGTCGATCCATTTTTCGGCTTCTCTGCCCACATGGCAACCAAGAAGGTCAACATAGAATGTGCGCGTCTCTTCTATATCATTAACAGCGAACGCGAGGTGAAAAGAGTACATGGCTTATTCTGCCGTCGCTATGCGCAGGATATTGGTTGATCCAGCTGTGCCAAAAGGCATGCCAGCTGTTATTACTAAAGGTGTTCCAGTTTTGATCTTCATCTCTTTGGCTAAGCCAACCGCAGTATCTACCACGTCTTTCCATGCGGCCAATGCTGGCGCTTTTCGGCAGTCAAGGCCCCAAGCCAGCTGCATTTGGCGTAAGGTTTGCATGTTGTCTGCAGCGCAGACAACGGGCGTATTAGGCCTGGTTTGAGCAACGGCTAGTGCCGTAGACCCGCTCGTTGTGAAGCAAAAAATAACTGGAGCTTTTAACGAATTTGCAGCTTGAGCAGCTGAGTTTGCAATGGTTTCAGAAATACTTGCGTTTGCGCTGATGCTAGCAGGCCTACTTCTTTGCGTACTTTCAGATTGCTCAATTACAGAGGCCATAAGTTGAACAGCCTCTCGAGGATAAGCCCCTACTGCGGTTTCAGCTGAGAGCATTAATGCGTCGGCGCCGTCTTTAACTGCGTTAGCAACATCGGATGCCTCAGCGCGTGTTGGTGCAGGGCTTAATACCATTGATTCCAGCATTTGTGCAGAAATAACCACTGGCTTGCCAGCTTTACGAGAGTCTCTGACCAATCTTTTTTGCCATTCTGGGATTTCCTCAGGAGGCAAATCATAGCCCAGGTCCCCTCGCGCAATTACCAAGCCATCTGACTGTGTTATAGCCTCTATAGATGACTCCAGTGCAGCTCGAGTTTCTATCCTTGCTAGCAGTTTCATGGGCCCTGCAAGGGAGCGGATCAGCGTCCATTTTTTTATGTCGTCAGGCCAAGAAACACTTAACCAATCAATCCCAGCTCCAAGCGACCAGTTTATTTGGCTTTTGTCCTGGTCACTCAAAGTTTTTTTCAGAGGAGCAATCTTTGGGAGCGAAATAATCTTATGGCTAGATAATTCTGAGCCTGCGACCACCGTACAATTAATTGAAACAGGGCTTATCTTTGTCACTCGAAGCATCACTCGCCCATCATCAAGACGAAGGAGGTCGCCAATGCTTGAAGATGTAAATGCTGCGGGCACAGGAAGATGAACCCGGTTTTCATCTCCTGGTGTTTCATCTTGGTCTAAACGAAATGTCTGGCCAGCTTCAAGTTGGACAGATCCGTTTAAGAATTCACCTATGCGAAAGCGCGTTCCTGAAATGTCAGCAATTAACGCGATCGGCTTTCCAATAGCCGCTTCGACCGCTCGAACGTTAGAAACTAGAGCTTTATGGGACGAGGTATCGTCGTATGAAAGATTGATGCGAAATGCATTGGCCCCCTCTTTGACCAAATCAGAGATAGCCGACTGAGTGGCAGATTTAGGACCTAAGGTTGCAATAATTTTTGTCGCTCGCATGGCGTCCCTATAATTAGATGTTGCTTTGTCGCCTAGGTCTTTTCACAATTGAAAACGCAAAGGCTTTCTTCATGATTGACGCATGATCACTGCTAGAGTTTTCTGCCGAAAACGAAACAGAAAAGATTTAAAGGAGAGTTAAGAAGCGCATCTGGGATTGGAATATAAGCTACTCGGCCTTGTTTTAAGTAAATCTCTATGCGACCTAGATTAAGCAAGTAGATTAGAATTAAAGCACTTGCCCCACTTCTGACGTAAGAGATGATAAATGTCATATGAAGCAATTCCACTGCCAAATAAGGTGCAGCTAGACCCTACCGAATCACTTTTCGCTTCCCGGCAGTTTCTGGACTTCATGAAACGACGTCACTCGGTCAGAGACTATTCAAAAAGACCCGTTTCTGAGGAGATTATCAAAAACGCAATCGCAACAGCAGGTCGAGCGCCTTCTGGAGCTAATCAGCAGCCTTGGCATTTTGCAGCGATAAAAGATCAGCATATGAAATCTGAAATAAGAGATGCTGCAGAGCAAGAGGAAGAGGCGTTTTATGCTGGTGGTGGCGGTGATGCATGGATCAGAGCTCTGGAGCCGATTGGAACAGGAGTGAGCAAACCCCACCTAACAAATGCGCCTTGGTTGATTGTTGTATTCGCGCAGCGATATGGTTTTGATCAACAAGGAAAGAAGTACAAGCACTATTACGTTTCGGAGAGCGTAGGAATTGCTACGGGAATGCTTGTTACGGCGCTGCATCACGCGGGACTAGTTTGCTTGACACACACGCCCAATCCAATGAAGTTTCTTAATCAGCTGTGCGAGCGTCCAATAAATGAAAAACCTTTGATGATTATACCAGTGGGATATCCGGCACAGACAGCGACCATCCCGAAAGCGGCAAGTCTGAAAAAACCACTTAGTGATATCCTATCAATTTTCTAAATAGGGTAGAGGCTGCTCAAATGTCATTAGCAATAAGCCAGCACCGCCTGATTCGAGTACTAGCGTTTTCCACCGTAATGATAGCAATCGCGTATTTGATTAATAACTTTTTGATTTTTGGCTTCGGTTTCCCTGGCGTGTTTGAGGGAGGGAGGTTAGCGATCTTGACTTATGCCATTGGACTTGCGGTTGCGGTGGGCCTCACGCTAGGACGCCGCGCCAAAGACTCACTGGAAGTTACATCTAGAGAGCTTACCCAGTGTAACCAGTTCATGATTCGAGGATGTTTTTGGGCAATACTTCTGGTTGGTATGGTGGACGCAGCAATCTCATTTCTTTATGTAGAGGGATGGCTACCCCAAATTTTGGGAACTAACTTGGCTGACAAACTTGGGAGTCAAGATTTCAGGGGAGCATACCTCCACTTGCCTGTTTTAATTCTCGGCTTTTTGTTTGCCACCATAAGCCGAGGGCTTGGATTTATCTGGTTAGTGTTGCTTGTTTTTCTTGCAGAACTTCTGATCGTAATTGGGGGAACCGTGTATTCTTATGAGCAAACGTTTCTCTCTGACTTAGTGCGTCTTTGGTATGCGGCGTTATTTATTTTTGGAGCAGCTAACGCGCTAGTGACTGAGGGCCATGTGCGCGTTGATGTCTTGTTCAGTAAGTTATCCCACGAGAAAAAATCGCTTGTTAATTTATGGGGCAGCATATTGTTAGGGATGCCATTTGCGTGGGCAATTCTTTTAGCCGGCACATGGACAAGGGGACGTGTGGTGAACGCTCCAATCCTGAATTTTGAGATTGGCCAGGAGGGAGGCAGCGGTCTTTACATTAAATACTTGATGGCTGGTTTCTTACTGGTCTTGGCGTTGTCCCTGATTTTACAGTTTGGGGCCCTGATATTAAGTTCAGCTAATAGTCACTATCTTAGGGCGCGCGAGGAAATCGTAAAATGATTGAACCTTCTTTTGCGTTTCTTGCAGTTCTCGTTCTGCTGATGACCGGCGCGCTTGTTTTGGGGTTTCCAGTAGCGTTCGCTCTGCCTGGCTCCGCTATTTTAACCATAAGCTTGGCTTCATTAGCTGGGCACCTGATCGTAGGGGACGCCTCCGCGTATTTTGCACTAAAAAGCGATAGTTTTTTGACAGTACTCTCAACAGGGGTTACAAATTTTCGAGCAGTTTACTGGGAGCCCGGCCGAGACACATTAATAGCAATACCATTGTTCATATTTATGGGTATTTTGCTGCAGCGCTCTAAGGTTGCAGAAGACTTATTGGTTACTATGGCTCAGCTTTTCGGCCCAATTCCAGGAGGTCTGGGGATTTCTGTTGTACTAGTTGGCGGGCTCTTGGCTGCAACCACAGGAATTGTTGGTGCAACGGTAATTACAATGGGGTTGATTTCATTACCCATCATGATGAGGAGCAAATACAGCACTTCACTAGCTGCTGGTACAATCTGCGCATCTGGAACTCTTGGCCAAATCATTCCGCCTTCCATCGTACTAATTATTTTAGCAGATCAACTCGCATCAGCGGCAGACGTTGCTCAGTCAATTCGGCAGATAAATTGGGCGTCTGCAAATGATTCCCTTGGCTTTAATATGCCATCACATCTTGGCGTGAAAACTGCAAGCGCGGGCGATATTTTTCTTGGTGCGTTAATTCCTGGCGCGCTGATTTTGGTGCCACTCTATATAGTCTATATTTTGTCGCTTGCTTTGCTAAGGCCAGGAATGGCGCCAGCAATTAAGTTTGAGGGACGCCGAAAAGAATTTTACCGTGAGGTTTTCCGCTCCTTAATTCCCCCAATTCTATTAATTGGTTTGGTTTTGGGGTCCATCATAGCGGGCTATGCAACAGTAAATCAGGCAGGGGCCATTGGGGCGTCAGGTGCAATTCTGATGGCAGGCTATCAACTGATGGGCGCTAATCGCCTTCAGCATTATGCGCCCGTTACTTTAGCAATCACAGCCCTGCTCAGTATAATGATCCTAAAATCCAGCTTTGATCTAAACATCCGTAATCCAAATAAAACGACATCTGACGTCATGGCGCTGATCATGGCTACAGGGTTTGTCCTTTCCTTACTCTTAGCTTTGGGCTGGTCTCTTTATCGCATATACATGAAGGACAACATATTGCGCGAGGTGTTAACTGAGGCAGCAAAAACAACATCGATGGTGTTCATTATTTTGTTAGGTGCTGTAATGCTTACCGTGGCATTTCGGGCGTTTGGGGGAGACGCTCTACTGAGGGAGGCTCTAAGCTCAATGCCTGGGGGCTTTTTGGCAAAGTTTCTAGTCGTTATGCTTGTCATGTTTGTCTTGGGTTTTTTCCTAGACTTCATAGAAATATCAGTTGTGGTGGTTCCGATTACTGCACCAATTCTATTGGCCGATCCCGCTGCCAATATTTCTGTGATTTGGCTTGGTGTCATGATTGCCATGAATATTCAAACGTCATTTCTCACCCCACCATTTGGATTTGCACTGTTTTATTTAAGGGGGGTCGCGCCAGTAAACGTTGGCACGCTTGAGATTTACCGTGGCGTAGCAATGTTTATAGTTTTGCAGTTAGCCGCGTTGACTATTGTTGGTGCCAATGAGCGGCTGGTCAATTTTATTCCAGAATATGTGCGACTTATTCGCGATACGGCACCTCCGCCTTCACAGCCCGCAGTCCAGAGATGTCTAGAGCCCCTTATGTTCTCAGATGCATTAGAGCGCGAAGATCTAGCTCGAACTGCAGCGCTCACACTAGGCCAAATCAACTTTGCTGACACCCCGCCTCAGGCTAGAAATATAATTATGAGTTCGATCGAAAGTGTCAGTAGTTCATACGAACAAATACATTTAATTCAGAACGCTACAGCGGCAGCAAATAGGTTTGAGAGTCAAGAATGGCTTATCGATGGTAAAGAGTGGTCTTATTCTTCACTTCACAAGCACGTCAGGAAACTGGATGGTAAGGCTCAGGTTCATGGTCTGGATCCTCAACTGGCAAATAGATGGGAGAATATTATTTTTCAGGCTCAAGTTTTGCGAGCGGATGCAGAGCGAGAAAGGCAGGAATTTAGGGCTTCTGAGGCGGCATATTCTGACGTTACAGAATTATACTATGATTATGGGCGTGTTGATGCCCTTTCAGCAGTTCAAAGAAATTTGTTAGATCTTGAGCGTCTTCTAACCTCTTCAAGTTCTGCCATTATTGGAGAACTCTCCTCTATAGAGAAAGACCTAAGGTCTATAGGCGGGGTGTCTAATGTAACGGTGCTCTTTTCCAGATTTTACGACTCTCTGGATCTTGGAATTGTAGATCACTCTTTGGTCTATGAGAGGTATCAGAGCATTGTGGAGGCGCTCTCAGCCGAAATAGAGTGGCGTCAGCTGGGCCAAATAGAAATTGTTCCTGCCCTAAAGAATTTTTTGGATGAAGTCCGGAAAGGTGTAGCTCTACGAACCCTGGATAACATTCCAGCTAGATATCGTGGTCGACTAGCTTGGTGCCTATCCAGCCATGAAGATATTTCCCTTCGCTTCTAAGTAGATGCCCCCTAAAGGGCGGTCATGAACAAACTTTTTCTTGTGACCGAACCTGGTGGCATGCCCCCCGAGGTTGTCGCTCAGCTATCGGCAAATAGTTTTGATGGGCTGCAAGGCCAGACGCAGCGCCTAACCCAAACCGATGGGAGTACACATTTGTATGTTGGTATTGCGGGGGAAGACTTTGATTTTTGGACTGGTGCAATCGCCTGCAAGGCAGCGCATGGATTAGATAATCTGGAGTTGCAGAATCCTCAAATTTTAACTGAGAGCCGGGCGCAGGATTTTGTTCTATCCTGGCTTCTTGAATCTTATCGTTTTGAAACATTTAAGCCTTCGAAGAAACCGGCTATTCTTCATGGACTTACCGCAAGCGAACGGACAGCTGCATTGGTTGAGGGCATTTATTTAACGCGTTCGTTAATTAATACGCCCGCGAACTTCATGAATCCAAAAGCACTTCAAAATACAGTTGAAGAGCTCGGGTCTCAGTATGGTGCGGTAATTTCTGTAGTGGAGGGCGAGGAGCTCAAAAAGGGGTTTCCACTAATCGACTGTGTAGGTTCTGCAGCGGGTAGGTGCGAAATGGCTCCTCGTTTAATAGAAATGAGTTGGGGCAAATCAGGATTAGCGCTGACGATTGTAGGCAAGGGAATTACTTATGATACTGGTGGGCTTAATCTTAAGCCCGGTAGCTCTATGCGACTTATGAAGAAGGATATGGGGGGGGCTGCACATGCTCTCGGTTTGGCAAAAGTAATTATGCAGTTAGATTTGCCGATCAGGTTGAGAGTATTAATACCAGCGGCAGAGAATGCCATTGGACCAGGGGCTTTTCGTCCTGGGGATGTTGTGAGGTCAAGATCCGGAGTAACTGTTGAGATTGACAATACAGATGCAGAGGGTCGTTTAGTTCTTGCTGACGCTCTCACGTACGCATCAGAGGCGAGTCAATCTGCTGATCTAACTTTTACAATGGCGACATTAACGGGTGCTGCAAGGGTGGCCGTAGGGCCAAGCATTGTGCCCTATCTGGCCAGTGATAGTGAACTCATGTGGTCATTGCATGAGTTAAGCAAGAAAAATACTGATCCTATTTGGCCATTGCCATTGTTTGAGCCTTATGAAGCATACTTAGATTCTGATGTGGCGGATTTAGTAAACTCAGGCGGTGGAGGTTTTGCAGGAGCAATCACCGCTGCGCTGTTTTTGAAGAGGTTCGTCGGTTCTAGCTCCTGGGCTCATTTTGACCTTTATGGCTGGAATCCAGTAGCAAAACCTGGCCGTCCCAAAGGTGCTGCTGCACAGGGTCTTCTGAGCTTGGTATCCTATCTGGAAAGTTGGTCCAATGTCTGACATTAAGCCTCAGCGACTTGCTAAATGGATTGCTCAATCAGGACTCTGTTCTCGGCGCGTCGCCGAGGATTGGATACTTGGCGGTCGGGTTCATGTAGATGGCAAGCCAACATTAGAGCCAGCTCAAAACATTGATCACCCCAACCGCATTATGGTTGATGGAGCGCAGCTGCCGGATCCACAGGGTATTAAATTGTTTAGGCTTCATAAACCAAGAGGGCTTCTTGTTGCTGAGCGAGATCCAGAAGGTAGGCCAACAGTTTTTGATGCACTACCTAAATCCCTTCCTCGACTGCATGCTGTTGGACGGCTCGACTTAAATTCGGAAGGTTTACTGCTTCTAACTACAGATGGGGCGTTTAAGCGAAGACTTGAGCTACCAGAGACAGGCCTCCCGCGAACTTATCGTGTTAGAGCTTTTGGGCGAATCGGTCCGCGTGATATTGAAAAAATGGCGCACGGGATGGTTATTGATGGGATGGTCTATGAACCAATTCACGCGAAGGTAGAACCTCGTCCGGGGAAGGAAGATGTTCCGGCCTATGCTGCTGCCAATCATTGGCTTCGAATGACCTTGCACGAGGGAAAAAATCGTGAAATTAGAAAAGTTTTAGCGCATTTTGGTCTTCAGGTATCACGGCTGATTCGGACCTCATATGGCCCGATTTCCCTTGGGACTTTGAGACCTGCTGAGCTGAGGGAGGTGGGAAAAAAGGAGCTTTTCAATGCTTTTGGTATTGGGCCTGAGCCTCAAAAGGGCTGGGCAAAGCCAAAGCTGCGGCAGGTTAAGCCAGGGCAAAATCGTCGATCTAGTGCAACTCACCGATCGAAACCAAGTGTATCCAGGCGAACCCGTGGCAGGTAAAGCAGGGGTTCTTACGATCCGTGGCGGCAAGTTTCGTGGAAAAAAACTTAAGGTGCCACCAGGGAGCTCTGTTCGACCAACAACTGACCGCGCTCGTGAACGCGCTTTTCAGCTGATTGAACAGCGTTTTAGACATCCTGATGGAAGGGCAAGATGGGCCGGTGCGCGTGTCTTGGACGCTTTTGCAGGCACTGGCGCATTGGGCATAGAGGCGGCTAGTCGCGGAGCGAGGCACATCACATTTTGGGATATAAGCACTAAACAGGCAAAAGCACTCGAGGACTTAATTAGAACTATTGATGGTTTTGACTCAGTGGTTTCTTGCCAAAATGCTTTAGCGCCTCCTCCCGGGTTGCCAGCAGATCTGATCTTTCTGGATCCCCCCTACAACTTGGGGCTTTTGGATCGGGCCGTAAAAATCTTGGCTAAGTCCGGCTGGATTGGTCCAAGTACTTTAATTTATGGAGAAACAGAGGCTGGCTGCAATCGTCCTATGAGCTGCAGAGTTATAGTGCAAAAACCAGAAGCCAATTCCATTTTATGGTTGCTCAGATGGACTGGTGATATTGACCAAACGCGGCTTTAGACCCTTGCGGCATTCCGACGCTTGTGGCGGAAGCGCTCCATCCGTATGTCGCTCGAAATGATACGAACTGTGCCTAAATCTATGGCCTATTGGCTTTTGTTAATGTGTGTGTGGATTATTGGCACTGCTATAATTGGCGCAATAACGAGACTTACAGATTCTGGCCTTTCAATGATGACATGGGACGCCGTCGAGCTTTGGTGGCCATCCAGTGAGAGAATAGATCAATACTTCAGCCTTTATCAGGAAACACCCGAGTCCAGCATTACGGCCTTCACGCGTGAAGAGTTTGTTCCCAGATTTTTCTGGGAATGGTTTCACAGAAATTGGGGCCGTTTTTTGGGGCTGCTTTCGATTGGAGGGCTCCTCTACTACGGCTTTCGTCGTCGATTAACTCGAACCGTTGCCCCTGTAGTTGTTGCAGGTCCTTTTCTAATAGGCTTTCAGGGCTTTCTTGGTTGGTTTATGGTCTATTCGGGGTTTGAGAATGATATGGGGGTAAGCCATTATCGTTTAGCGCTTCATTTAGGCGGAGCATTTTTAGCTTATGGTCTTTTTTATTGGACGGCTTTGCGGATTTTAGAACCTAATCCTGACTGGAAAATACCATTAAATCCATGGGTATGGGCATCAGGTTTTTTGGCGCTAACGCTTGTATATGGAGCTTTTACAGCTGGGCTTAATGCAGCCGATGCCTCAAGTTCGTGGCCAAATTTTCACGCCGATAGATTTTTTCCTCGAGCGCTTTGTGATGGAGAGTCTCCGTGGGCTTTGGGATGCTGGGTAAACAGTAAGTGGGGGGTCCACTTTGTTCATCGAACGGTAGCAATATTTGCAACAGGTTTTTTAGTTATTGCCGCGGTCCGTACATTGGCAAGGCAACCCAGTAAATTCGGGAAAATTGTTGCCTGGGGAGGGCTAGCGATCGTAACCACTCAGTTTATTATGGGGATATGGATCGTTACAATGCCAGGATCCATAATGAATCCAGCTCCTGCTAAACTGGCCTTAGCAGTCTTTCATCAATTCGGTGGATTAACGCTGTTTACCATAGCTTTGACAGCCATATACGGCCGACCTAGGTGCTAAGTCCTGTTTCGGCCGATGCAAAGCAAAAGCCAACAGGTGGATTATGGCTGCTGAAGAACAAACCTGCTTGGATTTCTCCGCATAAAGCAAGTTGCGACGAAAGAGGCCGCCGCTAACATCGCACCGACCCAGAACACCAATGCAGGCCCTCCGAAAGACATCATCCCTAACCGCACACCTGCTATATGATCTGAAGAGACATATAGAAGACCTAGAGCAATGGGTAGAGTTACAGCTGCAATATGGTTAATTGAAAAGGATACGGCGGCAGAGCCAGCAAGATCTTGAGGCTCGGCAATTTTCTTAAAGTATGACTCCATGCCAACGGCAAATTGGAACAAAACATGGTCGATAATATAAAGGGCGATTACCAGTGGTAATGCCCATTTCGTCCCGGAATTCGCTAAGGCCAGACCATATGCTAAAAATACCAAGAGAAGGCCTGCGTATTCTATCTGCAATATTAGCCTTTCTCCGAACCGGTTAATAGCTGGACCCAAAATTAAGCCAGTCCCCATGTTAATTACTGAATTAACCAATAGCAGAAGAAGCATTTGCTCAATTTTCAAATCGAAAATGTCTACTAAGATGAAGGTGGCAAAAACGATGAAAATCTGCCGTCTCGCTCCAGAGAGAAAGGTAAGAATATAATAAAGAACATAGCGCCAACGAATAATGAACTCGTTTTTTTGGGTGGAGTTTGTTTGGAAAACCGGAAAGGCCGCCCACGCATAAAGCACACAAGCAACGGGTATGATGCCAGCTAGAAGGTAGCCCAGGGTATATGATATTTCTAATTGCCAAAATAGTAACATGAAAATGGAGAGGGCTAGAACAGTCGCGCCATTGCTCACGCTCATCACCCTTCCTAGAACAATTGGAGTTGTTCTATCGTCAAACCACTGCAGCGAAAGCGACTTGTAAACAGTATAAAAGAAATGAAACCCAAGAGAATTGAGGAATGTTGTAAGAAGCAAGAGAGACAGGCTAGAAAAAAAACCAGTTATTCCAATACCAACTCCTAGAACTGTCACCGCGACAAGGGCCAAGCGTTGTTCCTTGATATAGGCCAATAAGAAGACCGTAGTGAATGCCAAGAACCCAGGAATTTCTCTAACGGTTTCAACGAGGGCGTTTTGTAAACCATCAACGCCTACAACCTCTACTGAAAAATTTTTGAGCATGGCGGCCCAGGCCGCAAAAGCAAAAGCCTGAGCTCCAGATAAAACATAAAGAAAGGCCTGCTTTCTTTGTATGTCAGTCAAACTAGAGTCCAGTCACTACATTTGGACGATCAAGTGGATCGAAACCGTAGTGCTGTATCCAATTTTGATCTCCGTCAAAGAAGGTTCTGAGGTCGGGAATCCCGTATTTGAGCATTGCTAGCCGCTCAATCCCCATGCCGAACGCAAAACCCTGGTATTTATTTGAATCTATGTTGCAGTTTTCCAGAACCTTTGGATGCACCATTCCTGATCCAAGAATCTCTAACCAATCGCTTCCTTCGCCTAGTTTCAATTGACCTCCAGAGCGATCGCACTGAATATCAACTTCTGCAGAGGGTTCTGTGAAAGGGAAGTATGAAGGCCTCAGTCGAAGTTTTACCTCATCAAGCCCAAAAAAGGCTTTCAAAAAGTCTTCTAGCACTCCTTTTAAATGAGCCATTGTGCTGATTTCGTCGATTACCAAGCCTTCAACTTGATGAAACATGGGAGTATGCGTGGCGTCATAGTCCGAGCGAAAAGTTCGACCTGGAGCAATAACTCTGATGGGGGGTTCCTGGGTTAACATAGTTCTGGCTTGAACGGGGCTAGTGTGGGTGCGCAGGACTAATGATCCCTCATCACCAGAATGACCTGCCATATAAAAAGTATCTTGCATTTGCCTCGCGGCATGGTCTGCTGGCATATTCATCGCCGTGAAATTATACCAGTCTGTTTCTATTTCTGGCCCGTCCGCCCAATTGAAGCCCATTTCACCAAAAATGGCGACGATCTCGTCAATCGTTTGCGTTATGGGATGTATTTTCCCAGTTAATCGTGGACGCGCGGGTTGAGACACATCAACCCGTTCTTCTGACAACCGGACTTCAAGCTCTGCCCGTTTTAAAATAGCACCTTGGCTGTCGAGCGCTTCTTGCAAAAGCGCCTTCAGTTTGTTTACACCTTGGCCATATTCTCGGCGTTTGTCAGGATCCATCGTGCCAAGTTTTTTTAGTTCGCCAGTAAGCTTACCCTTTTTGCCCAAGATAGATACACGTGCTTCTTCTATCTCAGCTAGAGAGCTAGCGCTTCTAACTTGGGCTAGCAGAGTTTTTTCAAGGACTTGAAGTTCAGACACAACGATTCCTATGCACTAGGGTCAACAATTTTCCGACCAGTTACAGCGCCTTTCAAGACCTGTTTTGCTAGATCAGGGATGGCATCAAGACCAACAACTTCGGTAATAGAGTCCCAATGGTTCTGGGGCATATCAGTTGCTAAGCGATCCCAAACTCGCTTTCGCAAACTTATGGGCGCCATGACAGAATCGATACCCAAGATATTGACTCCCCGCAGGAGGAAAGGAACCACGGTAGTATTGAGCTTATTACCGGCAGCCAGCCCGATTGATGCAACAGACCCGCCATATGCTATTTTTGGCAAAGCGCAAGCAAGTGAATGACCACCGGCAGCATCGATAACTCCCGCATAAGTCTCTCGATCTAGTGCTCTAGGTTTTTCTACTTCGTGCTCATCTCTTGCAATGATATCACGCACACCAAGCGACCGAAGGTAGTCAATCTGATCTGGCTTGCCTGTGACCGCCGTCACTTCATGTCCTAAATTTGCTAAGATCGCACACGCCACAGATCCTACTCCTCCCGTAGCACCCAGAACAAGTACTGGCTTACCACCAGTTTTTAGGCCATGATCTTCAAGAGCAATAATTCCTTGCATAGCAGTAAAGCCAGCAGTTCCTGCTGCCATGGCGTTTAACAGTGACAATCCATTAGGTTTTTTCACCAGCCAGTCACTCTTAACGCGTGCTTTTTCCGCATAGCCGCCCCAGTGAATTTCTCCACAACGCCAACCTGTCAGGATAACTTCGTCACCGACTACAAAGTTTGAAGATTCTGATGCAGAAACTTTACCGGCTAGGTCGATCCCCGGCACATGTGGAAACTCTTTTGTGAGCCCGCCAAGGCCAAGAGTCACTAAGCCGTCTTTGTAATTAAATGAGGAGTATGAGACGTCTATTGTCACGTCCCCATCGGGGAGCTGGTTTTCGTCCATATTTTGCACTGATGCAGTGAATTTTGGCTTTTCGCCCTCTCCCTGCTCATGCTTTTCAATTACCAGTCCTTTAAACACTTGGCATCTCCTCAAATTAATGTGACGTCCTTTAGACCCATGGGTGGCTTTATTGAACCCCTTTGCTTAAGGGAGCGCCATGAATCTTATTCCCCAGTGGTCAAAGAAAGACATAATGTTGCTTAGCGGCCAAGAACACTTAAAATCAGTAACAAATTTGGCCCGAAATGGCCAACATGTTATGATTGCTCCCTCGCATGTAAAGCTAGTTGACAATAATGTTGCTACTGCGGTGCCATGGAAGAATGATTGGTCATCTTTAAATCGATTATTAACCGACCATGGTATAAAATTTAGGACAGTGTTGCGATTTGATGCCGATGGAGGTGGAGAAACGGAAGGACAGCTTAGAACCTATCGACGAAACAGCGTGATGATGCGCTGGATCCTAAAGCGGTACATCAAAGATCCAGTTGGTTTGTATTTGAACCATTTCTGTGACCCAGTTCAGGTTAAAGCCTCTATAAAAAGATTGTACGGGGCGACCCGAGATACTTTGCCTAACCAGTCCCTGTTAATTTACCCATTTGGGAATTGGTTTCTTCCAGGCGCTGAGTCATTTGATAAGACGCTTGTAATGGCTGACGGTGGAAATGCTTTTGAGTCTGACAAGGATCGGCTAAAATATGATGCGGGCGTGAAGCGCGGGATGGCCCAGCTGTCAATTCGATTTAAAGTGCCTGTTTTGCCAATCTATGGAACTTACAAAAACAAGGCTTGGCAATTTATTGTCGATAAACCAATCGCTGTTGACGCAACTAACAATTCTTTAGAGTTAACCCATATATGGCTTGACCGCTTAGGGAAAATGAAAGCTCGTATTTGGGGGTAAATTCGGAGTTAAAATTCTAAACATCAAGTCAAAAGTTCGGTGATGTGCCCCATTTTTCGCCCGACTTTTGGTGTCTGTTTTCCATAGTCGTGCCAGTAACATTTGTTACGAGTTTCAGGAGTTAAAATATCTTCTCCTAAGACATTAGTCATAATCGCGTTAGCCAACTGAACGGGCTCCCGAAGGGGCTCGGAAAGAAGAGCGCTGATGGCTAAGTCAAATTGGCTTTGGTCGCACGCCTCAATAGTCCAATGGCCTGAATTGTGGGGTCTTGGTGCCATTTCATTAAATACCAGTTCGCCGTTTCCTAGTACAAAAAACTCAATTGCCAAAAGCCCTTCTAGCTTCAAGCTATTTGCTAAGTCTGTGCCGCACCTTTGCGCCCTTTCTTGTATTTCTTTGGTGACTTTACCGGGTACGACCGATTGATGAAGGATTCCTTCACGATGAATATTTTCCCCACAAGGGAATGTAATTACATCCCCGGCACTATTGCGCGCTACAAGGACACTGGTCTCAAACTTGAAACTTATCAGTCCTTCTAAAATTAGCTCCGCTTTTGGCGTCTTTTTCCAAAGTTCCGCCAGATCGGTCGCTGATGATATTCGCCATTGCCCCTTGCCATCATATCCTAAGCGACGCGTCTTAAGGATGCCTTCACCATTTGTTTTACAGAGTGCTGACTTCAAGTCTTCAAAGCAATCTATAGAATAATAGGGCGCGGGATTAAGACCAGCCTTCATAGCGGATTCTTTTTCTTTCAGACGATCCTGCGCTATAGAAAAAATATGAGCAGAAGGCTTGCAGCCTGCAGTCTGTAAAGCAACTAGTGAAACATTCTCGAACTCTGAAGTGACTACGTCACAAGTGCCAGCGAATTCTGACAAGGCGGACACGTCCTCAAAACTTGCCTCCGTGAAACAGTTAGTTACCTGCGCTAACGGGGAATTCGTATTTTGGCCAAAACCATGCACTACGAAGCCACGCCTCTGCGCGGCTTGGGCCAACATTCTACCAAGTTGACCATCGCCTAATATACCTATGGTCGCTCGGCGAGCGATCATAGGGCGGGCCGCATCTCAACAGAGGCTGACTGCTCAGCCCTATAATTGTTTAAACGGATTGCTAGATCATTATCGTTAAGGGACAAAATTGAGGCGGCCAACAATGCAGCGTTTTTCGCTCCAGCAGTGCCGATTGCCAAAGTGCCCACAGGTATCCCGCCCGGCATCTGTACAATCGAAAGCAGGGAGTCCATTCCATCAAGGGCCTTAGACTGAACTGGCACACCTAGGACAGGAAGGTCCGAGCTTGCTGCCACCATTCCGGGTAAATGAGCGGCGCCGCCAGCGCCTGCAATTATGACCTTTGCCCCCTTTGATCGGGCTGTTCTTGCAATATCATTCATGCGATCTGGAGTGCGATGAGCTGATGCTATAAAAGATTCGTTGCTGATTCCGAGCAAGTCGCACGTTTCACCTGCTACTTTTAAAGTAGGCCAGTCAGACTGACTGCCCATCAGTATCAAAACTTTTGCGAAATTTTCAGGCAGACTCATGACGAATAGCTCTAGTTATCGCTGCCGTCGCGGTTTGTTTGAGCCAGCTTAAACAGTGCTTCTGGTATGGCATAAGGAGCTGAATCGTCAGGTTTACTTTTGTTCGCAAAAGCTAGAGCGTCAGCAGCAAGAGAATCGGCACTTTGAGCCACTTGATTGGCCGCCTCTGCTTCAGCTTTTAACTCTGTGGCGGTTTTACCATCAGACACCTTAGCAACTTCTCGATCTAAATCCTGTTGCTTGCATAGACCCAGGAGGACAGGGTCGCGAGGTGTAATGTTTGCCATATTCCAATGGTTTCGATTTCGGATAGTACCAATCGTGTTTTTTGTTGTACCAATCAGCTTAATAATTTGCGAATCTTTTAGGTCTGGGAAGGTTTTTACAAGGAACGCAATAGCGTCAGGCTTTTCCTGCCGTCGGGCGATAGGGGTATACCGCGGGCCTTTGGAGCGTTTAGCTGGGAGAGGGACCGTTGAAGCTTTTAGCTGTAAACGCGCCTCTGCATCTTTTTCGCAACGCTCAATCTCATTTCTGTCTAGCTGATTATTCTGCAGAGGACTTAGGCCGACTATACCTGAGGCTACGTCTCCATCTGCTATGCCCTTGACTTCTAGAACATGAAGGTCGCAAAATTCTGCTATCTGCTCGAAGCTTAGTGCTGTGTTGTCAACTAGCCATACCGCCGTGGCTTTCGGCATTAGGGGCGTATTCATGCCTATACTCTCAATTCAATTTTCATGGGATTTAGCGGTCTATAGGCTTAAGAAGTCGCGCCTGCAAGAGGCCCGCTTTGTCCTATTTTCTTTAAGAACATTTTGAAGCTTTGGCTAAGAGCGTACGTTCCAATAATGCGAGAATTCGTGTAATGACTTCTTATGAGCGCTCGCGCATTAATATTTAGCCTATTTTTCCTACTCGTAGCAGTTGGAACTTTCATTTACTTTGTCGCATTCCCACCTCGTGGGTCTCAGAAAGGAATCGACCTGCGCGCCCAGCTCCATACTGGTGAGATCAAGCGACTGTCAGAACTTCCGGGCGATCTGCGTTTGATCTACTTTGGCTACATGAACTGTCCAGATGTTTGCTTGGATGCAGCACTATCGATTGGCTCTGCGCTCAAGAATTTGAATTCAGACAGTTCAGTGGAAAGTGACCGCGTCACCAATGTTTTCATTACGCTTGATCCGGAAGATGATGTGATTGACGGAGCTTACAATGAGCTCCAGGGCTATCTTGAGAGTCGATACTCAGGTGCTGGGTTTGCTATGCGCCCCAAGGATAGAAAACACGCGAAAAAAATGGCGGGCGCATTTGGCGTTAGTTTTGAATATGTGGCTGATGAATTTTTTCCATTGGGCTACCGGGTAGACCATGCAAGCCTGATTTTTTTAACTGACAAGCAGGGCCAAATACTGACATATTATGCCGATCGAACACCAGGGCGTGTGATTGCAGCCGACGCTAAAATCTATTTAGGCCAGCTTGATCTTTAAGGGGCTAGTTTGTCCGCTGCGTATGTCGGCCAGGCTTGATGAATCAGAGCCATCTCATTGAATTTTTTTTGATCCATAGGTTGTGAAATTTCGTTTCTATGTATTCCGGAGTTAACATACAGGACGTCGATGCCGTGAGCTATCGCACCTCTAACGTCCGTTTTAAAAGAATCGCCAATCGCTAAAAGGCGATTGGCGGGAATTTGCGAGCTTCTAAAGATTTCGTCATAGACTGCCTTATAAGGCTTTCCAAACCAAGATACTTTGCCGCCAATTTCGACGTAAGCTTGGGCTATAGATCCCGCGCAAATCTCCACGGATTTGCCTCTTTGCACGATCAAATCTGGATTTGCGCAGATCATTGGTAGTTGAAGCGCCAGAGCTTTCTTTAGCCAATATTCAAAAGGCAAAGTGCTATTGTAACCTTGATCTGGTCCAACATTTAAAATCCACTCTGCCCGCTCGAGTGTATCAACGAATTCCACGTTTGATAACCCAGCCTTCATGTCCTGATCTTTCGGTGCTCCAAAGAAAAAAGCTCTTGTACCAAGAGAGTGCAGCTCGCCTTTTTTGATTGCCTGCCAAGCGATCTCACCCGATGTTACTAAGTTGTCCAAGAGAGAAGGCTCGAGGCCTAACCGGCCAATAAGGTTTGTTAGGGCCGCATCTCTTCTCCTGGGAGCGTTGGAAAGAAAGGTTATTGACTTGTCGAGAGATTTTGCATGTTTGAGTGCCGCTATTGCTTCAGGGAATAGAGACTCTCCATTATGCATGACCCCCCATAGGTCTACAATGAGACCATCGTATCCATCAATTACTTGATTCAAGCCTTCGACAAACTGGGTCATGCCATACCACGAAGCTTTGCGACTTCTGTGACTCCAGCTTGTTGCATTGCTTTTAATATAGCAACGTTAACCTCTTGAATCAGATCTGGCCCCTGGAAGGCGATTCCAGTGTAAGACTGAATTAGTGTGGCACCTGCCTTAATCCGTTCTACAGCGTCAAGGCCCGACATGATTCCACCTACGCCTACTAAAGGTATTTGCTCTGAAATTTCTGAGTAAAACCTTTTAAGAGTCAATAGCGCTTTGTTTTTCAGGGGAGCGCCAGATAATCCGCCACGCTGGGCGCTGAACTTTTTAGGCAAATTCTCAGGCCGGTCCAGTGTAGTGTTGGATATGATTAAACCATCTACTTCTTCTTCAACTGCCACCTGAGAGATGAACTTGATTTGGTCCTCATCAAGATCTGGTGCGACCTTAGCAAGTAAGGGTGTGCCTTGAGTCTGTGCATCTTTTATGCCCCGTATCAAATCGCGGAGGCCCTCCGTTTGTTGATCTCGCAAGCCTTTAGTGTTGGGACTTGAAAGGTTTATCACCAAATATGAAGCCAGTCCTTCAAATAACTTTATACCTGATATGTATGCATGAAGTGGATTTTTCTCTGTTTTATTCATTCCGAGATTAACTCCCAAGGCAGCTTCAGGGTTCTTTGTGCGCCATGCCGCGAGACGCGCATAAACAACATCATGGCCGGAGGAGTTAAATCCGTAACGATTAATTACTGCTTGTTGTTTGGGTGCTCTAAATACGCGAGGTCTAGGATTACCTGATTGAGGATTAGGAGTAATTGTGCCAACCTCCACAAAGCCCAAGCCTAGATTGAGTAGTGGGCTCATTACCTGCCCCTGTTTGTCAAAGCCTGCGGCCATTCCAAAAGGGCTCGGGAAAGTTTGCCCCCATATTTTTATGCTAATACGAGGATCGGGGGCGGCCGCATGGCCACCAAGCCCGTACTTTAGTGCCCAAATACTAGCCTGGTGAGCTGGCTCTGGGTTTAGCAGGGAAAGAAGCGCGCCACTAAGGTTCATAGTTTGGTGACTTCAATATACATAGACGGCCTACCTTCGCGTAAAGATTTTGCCTCGTATCGTGTTTGGGGCCAATCTTCTTTCCGGGTAGTCCAATCACTGGATTTAGTCGCTGTCCACTCAAATGCTGGATGGCTTAGCAACAATCGCATTATCCAGGGTTGATAATCGGCATGATCACTCGCAACTCTTAAGATACCCCCGGGAGTTATTAGCTGCGCTAAGCGATCCAAGGTCTCATTATTAACAATCCGCCGCCGCCACTGTCTCTTTTTAGGCCAAGGGTCAGGATGAAGTATAAAAACACGGCTCAAAGAGCTGGCTGCTAAACTATCCATAACTGATCTAGCATCTCCATGATGCAATCGAACATTGTTTAGCCTTTCGTCTTCTACGTATTTGCAAGCTCGTGCAAATCCATTTAGATAGTATTCTGCCCCTATAATTAGGGCTGAGGGATTATGTTGCGCTTGCCACGCTAGATGTTCACCTGCGCCAAACCCAATTTCAAGCCAAGTTTGTTCATAACGCTTGGAAAGACTAGTTATTTTGTTTGTTGAGAAACTATGAGTTTTTTCTATTCGCTTTAGGGCCTCATATTGCTTTGAGCGAAGTGGCCGGCCAGAATGACGGCCATATAGGTTTCTTTTATTTTCGTTACTTGTTTTCGACATAAAAAAGGAGGGTCTACAGTGCAGCCCTCCTCCTAATCTAAAAAGATCGCAGCGATTAGTTCACAGCTTCCTTAAGTGCTTTTGCAGCTTTGAAGGATACAGACTTAGAGGCTGGGATCTGAAGAGTTTCACCTGTGCGTGGGTTCCGGCCTGTGCGAGCTTTTCTAGAGGAGATTGAGAAGCTGCCAAAGCCCTTCACAACCATGCCATCGCCAGATGATAAAGCACCCCGGAGCGCGTCAAAAACGGCTGCTGTCGCTTTTTTAGAGTCTGCCACCGTGTGGCCTGTCGCTGCAGCTACTTTGGCTGCCAATTCTTCCATATTCATGTTTCTGTTCTCCCATAAAGGTCAAGTGATTGCATATGAACGTGAATCACAGGTGAGACTCCCCGTCAATGACTGTCTGTGGGAAAATGCACTAAAAACGCTAAAAAACGTATAAAATCAGGGATTTAGATGGCTCTGAAGCCTAAATTTTGTGGTTAAAGAGACTTTATGGCCCCTTCAAGCTTGGTTAATCCGTCTTTAATTTCACTTTCAGAAATATTCAGCGGGGGAAGCAAACGGACAGTTTGGTTTCCTGCGGGGACCGTTAGCAACCCTTGTTGGCGGGCTGCTTCCACCACATCGGAAACTGCTATGTCACTTTGCACCTGAACACTTTGCATTAGCCCTTTTCCCCTGTGGCCAGAGAGAATTCGGTTGTCCCCTCGAATGAGTGATTCCAAGCCTTTTGTTAGTATCTCACTCTTTGTTTGAACTGATTGCAAAAAATTAGGCTGATCGATTATTTCAATGACGGCTAAAGCTGCTGAAACTGCAAGGGGGTTTCCTCCATAGGTGGTACCATGCGTGCCAGGCGCTAAGGCATCTGCCACTGAGGCGGTCATCAAAGTTGCCCCAATTGGCACACCACCGCCAAGTCCTTTGGCGCTTCCCAAGAGGTCTGGAGAAATTCCATAATCTTCATGTGCCCAGAAAGTACCCGTGCGACCAACCCCAGTCTGAACTTCATCAACAATTAGTAAGAGGCCATAAGAGTCTGCCAGCTCGCGTGCCTCTCTGATAAAGGCGGCATCGTGGGGCCGAATACCGCTCTCACCCTGTATAGGCTCAAAGACTAGGGCGGCTGTTTTTGGACCGATTAAGGCTTCTGCGGCCGCTAAATCACCAAATTCTACTTGGAGAAAGCCGTTAGCCTTTGGTCCGAAGCCTTCCAAGTACTTAGCGCTCCCACCTGCAGCTATCGTTGCAATAGTCCGGCCATGGAAAGCGCCAGAAAAGCTTATGATTTCAGTTCGCTCGGGTTGGTTATTATGCCAGAAAAAGCGCCGCGCAAACTTGAAGCACGCTTCCATTGCTTCTGCGCCAGAGTTACAGAAAAAAACAGCATCAGCAAACGAGTTTTCAGTTAAACGGGTTGCTAGTTTCTCCTGCACTGGGATACCATAAAGGTTAGACACATGAAGGAGAGTATCTGCCTGTGACAGTAGTGCTTTAGTAAGCGCTGGGTGATTATGGCCCAGGCTGGTAACTGCGATACCACTAGAAAAATCCAGGTAAGCCTGGCCCTGATCGTCATAGACCCAGGCACCTTGCCCCTTGACGAGGTTCATTTTTCTAGGGCCATATGTTGGCGCGATTGATGACATGAGGACCCCGTGAAGACAAAAGATTCAAAAGTCAAAAAAATCAGTCAAACCAGGCTAAGGAATGTGGCGCTGTGGTACCTTGACCGCTTTGGCGGCACCCGCGCAAGGGTGCGTCAAGCTTTAAAGCGACGAATTCGTCAAGCAGAGGAAGTTCATGGACCGTCACCTGAGGCTAAGTCCTGGATGGATTCCATTACAGACGAGCTTGAACGCCTTGGTCTAATTAACGATGCCGAGTTTGCCGCGTCCCGGGTGCAAAGAGGATTACGGATGCATAAATCGAGGCGTGCAATAGCGCATGATCTGAAGCAAGCGGGTGTCGAAAAGCATGTCGCTGATTCGGCTATTAGGGAGGTATTTACTAACGATTCTGAGTTAGATTTGCGCTCGGCTGCTGCATATGTTGAGCGCAAGCGAATAGGACACTTGAGGGAAAATCCTTCACAGTATTATGATAAAGACTTAGCTCGCATGGCCCGGAGGGGCTTTAGTTACGATATTTCTCGCCGCGCTCTTGTTGGAGATCTAAAAATCGAGAGGGCAAAAACCCCTAGGGGCAGTATGCATAAACTCACATAAACTAAATTAGGCCCAAAGGACGAGTATAGGGTGGGCTTTAGGGCTTTAGGGATAGATTTATCCAAGAATCCCTGATCATTCAGCTTTAGGGTTGGAGATGCTATTCGACCTAAAGGATCAATTACTCCCGTAACGCCCGGGTTCGAAGATCTCGCGATAGATAGCCCCTCTTCAACCGCTCGAATTCTGGCTTCGGATAGGTGCTGATATGGCCCAGGTGTGCGCGCCAGAAGTTTTGATCTTGAGTCAATAAACCAAGCATCCTCAGTGATAGCCACAAGAAAGTCTGGACGGTTTCCTTGATTAACTATTCGTCCAGAGTTGAGAGAATCATAGCAGATCATGACGCCAATCTTAGGCCCTGAGCTCAAAGACAAGGTTTCAGGTCCTTCACCCGGCAACCTATTGATAAACTGGCTGGTCAATGAGTAAAAACCAAGCCAAGAAAAAAAAGACTCATATGGAATATATTCGCCAAACGGCACCAGCTTTACTTTGTCATAAGTGTCAAAGGCAGAGTTAGAATTATCAATTAAGTATGCAGATAGATGTGCGTTTTTGCGTGTTAGGTTGGGAACGTTATGGTCAGCCATTCGTCTGCCGAAAATTAAACTAAAAGGCACAGGGCTGAGCTCTGCAGAAATGTAATCCCTCAAGTTTGAGTTAGTGTCTAAAAAGTCTCGGGTTGACCCCTCGGGCCAAATAACGTGCGAGATGCCCTCTGTTGGACTTTTTAAACTAAGCTCCAAGTGCTGCTCTAATATCAATGCGCCGCTTAGGGTGTTTTTCGGAATATTAGCTTGGACTAGCCGAACCCTTACATCCTCAATGAACGCTTGAGCATCTAGTGGGTTCTGCCAAAGCCGAATGGCGCCAAAAAGGTGAAGGGGCACCAGTATGGCTGCGAGCACCCATCCGCCCAGGCGTGCGTGCTTTGAAAGCATCAGAAATAATGCACAAGTTACTACAATAGTTATAAATGATAGCAGAGGGATTCCTCCTAGACTCGCAATTTGGAGAGTGGTTGGGTCTTCTGCCCAAATCATACCAGCTCGATTCCAACTGAACCCGGTTAAATCGATACTTCGTCGCCATTCGAAAAACATCCAGGTGCTCGCTGTTAGTGCGGCGAATGCTATTGGAGTATGGCGAAAGAAACCCGCTATGAATAAGGCGGCTGTGCCAAATGTTGCAGCAAAGGCTGGAAGCAGAAATAAGGCAAAAGGGATCAAGAAGTAGAAGGCAGGATCAACGGTTGGCGCAATTGAAATCCAATACAGACTCGATAGCATTGAGCCATAGTTAAAGAGAAAGCTTACTGCTAACCGGCCGCGCCAGGTGGTTGAATTAAAAATATAGTAGAGTGTTAAAGCGCCCGCTAACGGCCAGAAGAAAACTACAGATAGTGGTGCAAACGAAAGTCCCGAAAATAGTCCAGCAACAAACACCAAAAAGGCACGAGAGCCTGTGCCTCTGCTATCTAGCAGTGCCTTAAAATTTTGTATCAAGAAGCGTTGTCCGGCTTTTTCACTGGAATGATAATTAGGCGACGAATGCGGCGAGCGTCTGCTTGCGTTACTCTGAAAGAGAGACCACTGTCGTGACCAATGACCTCTCCCCTAGCAGGGACTCGACCAGCAATGTGAAAGATGAGGCCGCCGATGGTATCGAAATCTTCCTCTCTATCGTCCTCAGTTAGAAAGTTGCCCAGATGTTCGGATTCCAGGGCATCAAGCGGATATCTTGCATCCACCATCCACGTGCCATCATCGCGTTGACGGATGTCTGGTTTATCGGATTGATCGTGTTCATCCTCAATTTCTCCCACGATTTGCTCCAACGCATCTTCAATTGTGATCAATCCATCAACGCCACCAAACTCATCAACCATCAGAGCCATATGCATTCTGGCAGTTTGCATCTGAAACAGAAGGTCTAAAACTGGTTTGCCTGGCGAGACATACAATGGAGACCGCATGATTTTTTTGAGTGCGAACGTGCGCTTGGTGCCCTTGAATGGAATTAAGTCCCTAACATGAACCAACCCAACTACCTTGTCTAAGCTGCCATCATAGACAGGGAGGCGCGAGTGTCCCTTTTCAAGAGCTAGATCAAAAATTTGAGATGCTGTTGCATCTAGTGGCACAGCGACGATATCTGCTCTTGGAATTGCTATATCTTCTGCCAATCGCTCTCTTAGTCTAAGAATGTTACCAATTAGGAGTCGTTGTTGGTTATCTAAGCCCTGACTTTCGTTGATATCTTCATCACTTGCAGATGCCTCAATTAGATCTTCCAGGGATCCGCGTAAGTCATTGTTTTCATCGCGCTGAAAAACCTGGCGGCGCAGTCGCGCCAACCAGCTGATTCTAGGTGAGGGGTCCTCTGCAGATTGTGCAATCGTCTCGTTCATTTATTCTTGCTAGCAGCCTGGGTGCGTGGCGCAAGGGCCATTTTGTGACATTTATAGGGCTGGTTCATAAGGATTAGGTACTCCAAATTCGTCTAGAACTTTGATTTCCAGCGCTTCCATTATTGCCGCTTCGCCCTCACTTTCATGATCGTAACCAAGCAGGTGTAAGCTGCCATGAACAATAAGGTGCATCATATGCTGCTTAATGCTCGTATTTTGTTTCGCGCATTCGGCGCAGATGGTTTCAAAGCCAAAAATCAGATCTCCTAGCTCTTCATTTAAATCGGATGCGTACGAGAGAACATTTGTAGGGGCGTCTTTCCCCCTGTGCGTGCGGTTAAGGGTTTGCATATAACTATCGTCTGCCAAGACAATTGTTACTAAATCGCTCGATGTTAGTCCTAGTCGGCTAGTAAGAAATTTAAAGAAATTATCTAACTCAAGCGGCTCCCATTTTCCCGCATGGAGGTAGATTTGATACATTGAATTTTCAGAGGTGGTCATATGGACAGAAAGCGTTCATCTCAGTAATCAATGATATCGCCAAAGTTAAACTCAGTCTATAATTTTAGAAAAACACTTGGGGGTAGCCGCTAGACCTTGTCGTATGCGGCAACGATACGGCCAACGAGAGCGTGACGCACCACGTCTTCTGCCTTTAGGCGAACAGTTGAAATCCCCTTCACCTCAGATAAAACTTGGACAGCTTGAACAAGTCCGGAGGTCTCGTTTTTTGGCAAATCAACCTGGGTTGGGTCGCCTGTAACAGCCATTTTTGATCCTTCGCCAAGCCGGGTCAAAAACATTTTCATTTGAGCTGGCGTAGCATTCTGTCCCTCATCCAAGATAACGTAAGCAGATTTCAGTGTTCGGCCGCGCATAAATGCCAATGGTGCAATCTCAATGCTGCCATCTTCCATGGCTTTAGCCAGCTTCTTTCCACCGAGAAGTTCGCCAAGAGCATCGTAGAGGGGCCGCATGTACGGATCTAGCTTTTCAGTCATATCGCCAGGAAGAAATCCAATTCGTTCTCCCGCTTCGACGGCTGGTCGACACAATATCAGACGTTTTACTTTACCCGCTTGCCAAGCAGCAACGGCAGCAGCAACGGCTAAATACGTTTTCCCTGTTCCTGCAGGGCCTATTGCAAACGTCAAATCATGTGAATCTAGGGCCTTGGTAAGTGCTACTTGACCTGGCGAGCGAGGTTTAACAGCTCCAATGCGTGCAGCGTTCGCCTGACCAAGAGGTGTGTCTGCCAATCGAATTTGTGCCTCAACCTCAGCTATTGATATTTCATCTCCCTGGGCTGCATCTCGATACAGCGCTTTTAATGCCTTCTTTGCTCGTGCAACACCGGGCTTTGCTCCGCGAAGAGTAAGATGTGTGCCACGAACAGAGATGAAAATCTCTAGATCTTCTTCGAGGCGTGTCAGATGAGAATCATGAGGGCCGCAAACAGTCTGTAGCTGCGCAGTTTGGTCAAATGTTATGACTTCCTCTACTGATCCATTGCTCGCGCTAAGGGGGTCAAAGGCACTTTTTAGTGTCATCGTTCCTCTTCTATGACAACGTTGCCTTTAAGGGAATTGGGACCTGCCTCATTAATGTGGACACTTGCAATTTCCCCAATCAGTCTTTTTGGAGCCTCTACAACAACAGACTGAAGATACGGCGACTTGCCAATTAATTGACCGGGTTTGCGACCTGGCTTGTCAAATAGCACACTCATGGTTTTGCCCACTGAACCCTGGTTAAATGCGAGCGATTGCTCACTCAACAGCTGCTGTAAAGATTGTAGACGCGCATCCATAACTTCAGGGGGCACTGGTGTCCCTTTTTCTGCAGCTGGCGTTCCAGGGCGCGGTGAGTATTTGAATGAGTAAGCGGAGGCATAACCAACTTTGGTAACTAGTGCGAGAGTTTGTGCAAAATCTTCATCAGTTTCACCGGGAAACCCAACAATAAAATCACCCGATACCGCTAGGCCAGGACGCGCCCTTTTAAGGCGATCTATTGTGGCCAAGTATGATTCTGCTGTGTGATGCCGGTTCATTGCTTTCAAGATTTTGTCAGAGCCAGCCTGCACAGGTAGGTGTAGGTATGGCATCACTTCTGGAACACTGGAAATAGCTTCAATTAGTTCGTCGTCCATGTCTCTTGGATGAGATGTCGTGAACCGAAGCCGTTCAATCCCTGGAATAAGAGACAATTCGCTCAAAATTCGGCCAAGACCCCACTCAACATCATTTGGCCCCAAGCCGTGATACGCATTCACGTTCTGCCCTAGCAGTGTGATTTCACGAACACCCTGAGCAGCGAGCGATTTGCATTCATCCAATATTGAAGCAACTGGTCGGGACATCTCTGCGCCGCGCGTATACGGCACTACGCAAAACGTGCAGAACTTGTCACACCCTTCTTGAATTGTTACGAACGCGGCAGTTCCATTGGTTTGAGCCGACACAGGCAGGTCATCGAATTTTGACTCACTAGGGTAGTCAATATCAATTGCGCGTTTGGCACCGTCATCTAATTCCTCCAACAAACGAGGGAGGCGATGGTAGGTTTGAGGTCCAACAACAAGCTCTACGTGGGGAGCTCTTCGCATGATCTCCTTTCCCTCAGCTTGAGCAACACAGCCTGCAACACCCACGACCATCCGCTCGCCTTTTTTGGCCTTTGCGGCTTGCATTCGCTTAATGAGCCCAAGCTCTGAGTATACCTTTTCCGCAGCTTTCTCTCGAATATGGCAAGTGTTTAAAAGAACTAAGTCGGCATCGTTCGGGGTGTCGACCAGCCCATATCCGAGGGGAGCCAGTGCATCGACCATACGCTCACTGTCGTAGACATTCATTTGACAGCCGTATGTTTTTATGTGGAGTTTTTTCTGCAAGGCCATGATTTTAGTTACGCGATTCTTGCGCGCGCCATACCCCTCTTCACTGCCTTTTCGCAATAGGCAGTTAGCGCTTTGCGGTTTCCATCAAAATCGCTCAATGTTTTTGGCTCATGCCATTCAATTTGAATGGATAATTTGCCTAACCCCGCAGCTGAAAACATATGAGAAAAAAGATTGGCATCACCATACCATCCATAAAATGCTCGAAGATTGCGGTGAATTGGCAGTCCATCAAGCTTGGCAAAGGTGACGGATGCAGGCTGGACTAAAAGAGGCTCGCCGTTAATTTTGTGCTTAGCAACCGCAAGAAGCGAAGAGCGAAACGGGAGGGTGTGGGTTGTAGAATAAGATGACCCCTCTGGAAACATTATCAAATTGTGTCCTTGATCAAAACGCTCTGTGAATTGGCGCTGTTGGCCCGAAATCGACTTCACTTGTCGATCTATATATAAAGTGTCCTGCAGTTTGGAAAGGAGGCCAAAAACTGGCCATACCTTCACTTGGTCCATCGCGACAAAACTTGCCTCTAAACATGCACCCAAGGCAGCAATATCAAGATAAGAATTGTGATTGGTGACGAAGAGTGTTGGGCTTTTGCTGGAGGGTCTACCAACTTCTATCAAATTTACATCGAAGCACCAAAGTGTGCGTTTGTGATACCAACGGCAAAATTTTAGCCATCGGTTGCGAGCAGTAAGTTGTCGCAGCAAAACATGAATCGGCAAACAGACTAAAGTTAGAATTACGAAACAGGTAATGCGTCGCAAAGCCGTAGTTCTGGATACCAGGGATTGCCCTCTCCCGTCCTCGAAAGCTGGAGGCTTCCGCTCTGCACCTGGGTCGCTCAGGTTTTCGAATTGGTTAATTTGCCCGTCGGTCATTACTGTCCAATTTAAGCTGGCTCAAATAATAGGTCTAGGGGGCGGGTGTGCAAAAAGATTAGCATTAATTGACAAGTAGATGCTTTTTTTGCAGCGTTTTAGTGATGAGATATCTACTTCCTTTTGAGTATTTCCGGGCAGTGGCGCGAGCAGGTTCAGTGCGGGGAGCTGCTGAGAGCTTGGCGTTGACACCATCTGCTTTAAACCGCCGCATACAAGATTTTGAGGCGGAGCTTGGCATTAAGCTTTTTGACCGAAGTCATGAGGGCATGACCTTAAATGCCGCGGGGGAGCTGGTCATGGACTATGTGCATACGCAAAAGTTCGAAACGACCAAGCTTAGAGCTCAAATTAGTGACTTAAAAGGTTTAAAGAAAGGAAGTATTTCTATTGCTTGTACCCAAGCTCTTACAACCTCAGCGTTACCAACGATTTTGAGTGGTTTCAGGGTGAATCATCCATTTGTAACTTTTGACATTCGAGCGCTGCGAGGACGCCAAGAAGAAACGTTGCTGGATGCCAAAGAAATAGAATTTGCTGTATGTTTGGGGCGTCAGAGGGAGTTCCATTACGAGTCCGTTTTTTCTGCGCCCGCTAGTATAGGAGTTGTTGTAACTGAGAGACACCGCTTATATGACCAGAAGCGTATCAAGGCAGCAGATTTAGAAGGCGAAGACCTGAGTCTGCCGCATCCAGACTTCAGGATGTATGAGGTTTTGAAAAGGTGCTTTGATGCCCGACTTTTAACAATCACCCCTGCCGTGCAAACAGATGACTTCGGGCTCAGTCAATCGCTATCTACCCTGGATAATACCTTGTCTTTCCGCCTTATTCACCCCCTTTCAAAGGCGGGTGATCGCTCGAACTATCGATTAATTCCTATGGATGAGAGAGACTTGCCTCCCGTCGAAATTCAAATCCTAAAGTTAAGATCAGTCCGTTTGACACCGCTCGCTGACCGTTTTCTACAAGAAATTATTAGTCATTTTAGTTTATGATGAAGCAAGTTGATAGGTATGTTTCGGCACAACAAAAAATATTAGTGCAAGATAGGTTGCCAATTAAAGAATCTAAGTTAAGCCTGCCCCATCACTTCCTAATGAAGTGACTGAAATAGAGAGGGAGATCTTATGATTAAACAGATCCTTATGGCTGCCACTGCTGCAGCGATTTTCACCAGCGCGGCTTCGGCAGAAACTGTGCGTTGGGCAAGAGCAGGCGACTCGCTCACGATGGACCCACACGCACAAAATGAAGGTCCGACGCATGCGCTAGCGCACCAAATTTATGACGGGCTTCTTCAGCGAGATATGTCGGGTGCGATTATCCCATCCTTGGCTACAGATTGGGCGGCATTAGCGGACAACCCTAATGTTTGGCGTTTCAATTTGCGCCAGGGCGTAACTTTCCATGATGGAGCCGCATTTGATTCGGAGGATGTTGTTTTCTCAATTAACAGAGCAATGGCTGACGGGTCTGACATGAAGGAGCTATTAAGTTCAGTGAAGGATGTTCGCGCAGTTGATGCCCATACGGTTGATATTGAGACACATGGAGCCAACCCGCTTTTGATAAATAACCTGACCAACATGTTTATGATGGATAAGGGATGGGCGATGGCTAACGATGTTGAAACACCTCATAACTTCCAAGCCGGTGAAACTAACTACGCCACAATGAACACTAACGGAACTGGCGCATTTATGATGCAAAGCCGTGCTGTTGATGAGCGCACAGTATTGGTTGCTAACCCAGACTATTGGGGTGCGGACTTGTATCCTAATGAAGTGACAGAAATCATCTACACACCAATCCAGTCAGCAGCGACAAGAATTGCTGCTTTGCTATCTGGCGAAGTTGATATCATTCAAGATGTTCCGCCTCAAGATTTAGATCGTGTTGCTAATACATCTGGTTTAAAGCTTGCTACAGCAGCTCAAAACCGGGTGATTTTCTTCGGTCTTAATCATGCTGACGGACCAACAAGCGACCTTCGTGTTCGTCAAGCCATGAACATGGCGATTAATCGTGATGCGATCAAACAAGTTGTTATGCGTGGCCAGTCCGATCCAACCGGCGTAATCATGCCTCCATTCGTTAATGGTTGGACTGAAGCGTTGAATACGGTTCCGGCAAATGACTTGGACGCTGCGAAAGCGCTAATGGCTGATGCTGGATATGGCAACGGTTTTGCCACTACACTGAATTGCCCTAATGATCGCTACATTAATGATGAAGCTATCTGTCAGGCTGTTGTAGGAATGATGGCCCAAATTGGTATTGATGTGACGCTAGACGCTAAGCCAAAAGCGCAGCACTTTCCTTACATTCAATCCGGCGATTCTGACTTCTGGATGCTAGGTTGGGGCGTGCCAACATTTGACTCACATTATATCTTTAATTTCTTGATTCACAGTCAAACGGATGATCGCGGATCATGGAACCCGACTGGGTATTCTAACGCAGATGTTGATGCCATGATTGTGAGCTTGGAGTCAGAGACAGATCTAGCTGTCCGTGATGCAACTATCGCCAAAATTTGGGCGGCAGTTCAAGAAGCGCAGATCCATTTGCCTGTTCACAACCAAGTGTTGAACTGGGGCATGAAGGACAACATCGTATTTGATGTGCAGCCTGAAGATCAGCCTCACTTCCAATTCCTAAGCTTCCAATAAGCTTTAACTGTGAGCTGGCCTTTTATTAGGCCAGCTTTTTTTTCGAGAAAACTTTGTGGCTCTGATAATTCTTCGGCGTGTTGGGCAGGCAATTTTGGTTTTGCTGCTAGTTGCGTTGATTTCTTTTCTTATTTTTAGGTTTGTAGGTGACCCAGTAAACAGTCTTTTAGGGCAAGAGGCTACGGTTGCACAAAGAGCAGAGTTGCAGGAGCTTTTGGGCCTAAATGACCCAATTTATAAACAATATTTCGATTTCGTTTGGCGCGCGCTAAAGTTTGATTTCGGAACGTCATACCGGGGCGCGCAGCCGGTCGCGGATTTAATTGCGTCCCGCCTTCCCGCTACGCTCGAATTGGCGCTAGTCTCCGCAATTTTTGCCATGGTTTTTGGTGTAATAACTGGGATCTACACAGCAATTAGGCGAGGCGGTTGGTTTGCCAATATTATTTTATCTGGGTCTTTAATTGGTGTGTCACTGCCAACGTTTTTAATTGGCGTGTTGCTGATTTGGGTGTTTGCAGTCGAGTTGTCTTGGCTGCCATCTTTTGGCAGAGGAGAAGTGGTTGATTTGGGATGGTGGAGCACAGGCTTTTTGACAGTTTCGGGACTTAAGTCTCTCGTCTTGCCAGCGATTACCTTAGGGCTCTATCAATTGACTCTTATAATGCGGCTTACGCGATCCGAAATGCTTGAAGTTATGCGCCAGGACTACATTCGGTTTGCTCGAGCGCGCGGCTTGAGCCAGCGGCAAGTTCATTTCAGGCATGCAATGCCGAATACTCTAGTGCCAGTGGTGACAATTGCTGGGCTCCAAATTGGTTCCATTGTAGCTTTTGCAATCATAACCGAGACTGTATTTCAATGGCCCGGTGTTGGCTTGCTTTTCATAAATTCAGTTAACTTTGTCGATATTCCTGTAATGAGCGCATACTTGTTGCTTGTAGGAACACTTTTTGTATTCATAAATCTTATCGTCGATTTGTTGTATCTAGCTATTGATCCTAGATTGCGTGATGCCGGAAATGGAGAAAACCAGTAATGCGTAGGTTTCTTGATTCTGATTTCATGTATGCTTTTCGAAGGTCGCCAGTGGCTATCGTTTCCTTCGTATTAGTAATGGTTCTGATATTATCTGCCATCTTTGCACCTTGGATTGCGCCAACCAACCCCTTTGATGCAGGAAGCCTAAACTTAATGAATGGTTTTACCGCGCCACTGACACCCAATATGTTCACTGGCGAGAGCTTTTTCCTCGGAACAGATGATCAGGGCCGGGACCTTTTTTCTGCTATTCTATACGGTCTTCGCATATCGTTGTTCGTTGGAGCGATGGCTGTCTTGTTTGCAATGACTTTAGGGGTCATCTTGGGGCTGATCGCGGGATATGGCGGCGGATGGCTTGATAATTTTATTATGCGCTTGGCGGATATTCAAATGACATTCCCATCCATCCTTATTGCAATGTTAATTTTTGGCGTGGCTAGAGGAATTTTGCCGCCAGAATTGAGAGATGAGATGGCAATTACGGTCCTGATTCTCTCTATAGGGCTCTCTGAATGGGTGCCGTTTGCTCGAACTGTTCGTGGCTCAACTCTGGTTGAGAAAGAAAAAGAATATGTTGCCGCCGCTCGCTTGATTGGCCTCAGCCGTTGGCAAATTATGCTGCGGCATATTTTACCCAACGTGCTGAGCCCGGTTCTTGTTATTGCAACAATTACACTCGCCTTGGCAATAATTGCAGAAGCGACCTTGTCTTTTTTAGGAGTTGGCGCTCCCCGCACGGAGCCAAGTTTAGGGACGTTGATAAGAGTGGGCCAGGACTTTTTATTTTCTGGGGAGTGGTGGATATTATTGTTTCCAGCTCTGACTCTATTAGCACTAGCGCTATCTGTGAATTTGCTAGGTGACTGGCTGCGCGATACTTTAAATCCGCGGCTGAAGTAGAGAGTGAATAGTTATGAGTGCACCTCTTCTCTCAATTAAAGATTTAAGTGTCACCTTCGAGTCTCGGTACGGAGTTTTGCGCGCAGTTGATAGGCTATCCTTGACAATGAAGCCTGGTGAAATTCTTGGTTTAGTTGGCGAGTCCGGGGCAGGAAAGTCTATGACAGGCTCCGCAATTATGGGTTTGATTGATCCACCAGGCCAGATATCAGGAGGTGAGATTTGGCTTGAGGGCGAAAGAGTTGATACTCAGCCAGAAATTTTTCGTGGGCCAAAGATTTCTATGATCTTCCAAGACCCGCTGACCAGTCTTAATCCGCTGAGAACGATAGGCGACCAGATTATTGAGACAATTCGCCGTCATGCTAAGGTTACTAATGGTCAGGCGACGGACCGTGCTAAGCAGGTTTTGACAGATGTTGGAATTGATCCAGCTCGGTTGAATGACTACCCTCACGTATTCTCAGGAGGAATGCGCCAGCGCGTAGTAATAGCACTGGCCTTGGTTACAGAGCCCCGTCTAATAATTGCTGATGAGCCAACTACTGCTTTAGACGTATCAGTACAGGCACAAATTCTAGACTTATTGCAGGCATTGTGCCGAGATCGTGGAGCATCGGTCCTACTTATCACACATGACATGGGTGTAATTGCAGAGACAACTGACAGGGTTGCGGTTCTTTATGCTGGAAGACTCATTGAGGTTGGAGATACTCGGGCAGTGCTTACAGATCCGCAACATCCATACACACGTGGGCTCGTAGCATCAACTCCGAGTGTTGATCCGAGCTTGAACGACGAACAGCTTTATCAAATTCCTGGTGCAATGCCTAAGCTTGACGCGTTGCCATCAGGTTGTGCCTTTCATCCACGCTGTGATTCGGCAACCTCTCAATGTGCTATGGAGCAACCACAATTTTTTGGCGAACGAGCAGCTTGCTGGTTGTTAGATAAGAAGGAGCAATCATGAGCTTCGTTCGGGTAGAGAGCGTTAGCCGGGAGTTTAGTCTCTCGCCAACCTGGCTAAGTCGAGTATTGCCATTTGTGGAGAGTAAAACTCTTACCGCGGTTGATCAGGTAAGTTTTGAAATTGAAAAAGGTACGACTTACGCGCTGGTGGGAGAGAGTGGTTCAGGTAAATCCACGCTCGCGAATATGGTAGTTGGCCTCCTAAGGCCCAGTACTGGAAACATTTACCTGGATGGGCAAGATCTGACAGACCCCGCTTTATCGCTCTCCGAGAAACGCGCGCTTCGCAGGCGAATTCAAATGGTGTTTCAGTCTCCTTACGCAAGCCTAAATCCTCGTTGGCGTGTGGGGGCTATTCTAGCAGAGCCCTTGCACGCGTTTAGTCTATGTCCTGGCCGCGCGGCTAAAGAATCCCGCGTGGCGGAGCTCTTGGAGCAGGTTGGCATGGCAGCAAGTGACGCTCGAAAATATCCGCATGAGTTCTCAGGGGGGCAGCGACAGCGTATCTCAATTGCTCGAGCGTTGGCCTCGGAGCCAGAAATAATTATCTGTGATGAGCCTACTTCTGCTCTTGATGTATCAGTGCAGGCTCAGGTGCTTAATTTGCTGAAGCAGCTGCAACGTGATCAAGGTTTAACATACCTATTTATTTCGCATGACTTGGCCGTGGTCTCTACCATTTCAAATCGGATTGGTGTTCTTAAGCACGGTCAGCTTGTAGAACAGCAGGCAGCTGCAGACTTGTTTAGTTCACCGAAGACGGATTATGCAAAGATGCTATTAAAAGCCGCGCCCAAAGTCAGTTTTAGTTAAATCATATTTCTCACTGCGTAGGTAATAAGAATGTTAGTGACCAAGTGAGCAATTTTGAGGCGGATAAATTCATTAATCCGTATTAGTTTGTGTGAGGCTCAAGCCTCGGTATGGGGTCAATATGGGTAAGGCGAAAAAAAATATTCTTTTCATCATGTATGATCAGCTGAGATGGGACTACCTTAGCTGTGCTGGCCACCCTCATCTAGATACACCAAATTTTGATTGGCTTGCCAGCCAAGGTGTTCGCTTTAATCAAGCTTTCGCTCAATCTGCTGTTTGCGGTGCATCTAGGATGTCTACGTATACGGGTCGCTATGTATCTAGTCATGGCGCAGCATGGAATGGTTTTCCGCTTAAAGTTGGAGAGCTTACCATTGGCGACCACCTCCGTAAGCTAGGCATGGATGCAGTATTGTTGGGGAAAACGCATATGCGAGCGGATGTAGAGGGAATGGAGCGGCTAGGTGTGGATCCAGATTCGGTAATTGGTGTTCGCGTCGCTGAATGTGGTTTTGATCCATATATTAGAGACGAAGGAATGGAGGTTGTTGGCCCCGATGGCCGGTATTCTGATATCAGGTCTCCTTACAACGACTATTTATGGTCGATCGGCTATGAAAGTCTAAATCCTTGGCACGATCATGCGAACTCCGCAGTCGATGATAGTTTAAATGTTATGTCGGGCTTTGCGATGAAAAATTCGGCTTTGCCAGCAAACATAATTGAAAAAGATAGCGAGACGCCCTGGCTGACTTCAGAGATGATAAATTGGCTGGAGAAAAGGAAGCCTGATGATCCGCCATGGTGTGTTCATCTATCGTTCATAAAGCCACACTGGCCGTATATAGCTCCCAAGCCATATAACAGCATGTACAATGGCCAGGACATTATTCCCCCCGTTGCAACAGAGGAAGAGCGCCGAAATAGTCATCCTGTATATCGTCAGTACCAGGACGGTGTGATAGCCGAAGGTTGGTCAAAAGAGGAGGTTCGCGAGCGTGCTATCCCAGCGTACATGGGCCTTATCAAGCAATGTGATGATCAGCTGGGTCGGCTTCTTGATTATTTACGCAAGAGCGACCGTCTTCAGAACACCATGATCATTTTGACCTCTGATCATGGAGACAATCTTGGTGACCACCATCTAGGGGAGAAAGACATGATGCACGATAGCAGCATCCGTGTTCCACTAATAGTTTATGACCCTTCTCCCGATGCTGACAAGACTAGGGGCCTGGTATGTGATGCGCTCGTTGAGGGGATTGATTTAGCTGCGACTTTTGTGGAATTTCATGGCGGCGAAATTGCCCTTAAAAATCTTGATCATATTTTAGAGGGGCGGTCTCTAATGCCCTGGCTAAAGGGGCAAAAGCCAAGTTGGAGAGAGTTCGCTGTTAGTGAATATGATTATTCAATGACCCCGTATCGAGCGCAGCTTGGGGTGTCGGTTAAGGATGCCCGTTGGACCGTTCTCGTAGACCATCGCTGGAAGTTTACTCATTTTGAGGGTGGGTTTAGGCCAATGCTTTTTGATAGGATAAATGACCCTGAGGAGACGATCGATCTGGCTGAGGGTTCAACACCAGAGATTATTGACGCGCTGGAACTTATGTATCGTCGCCTGGCTTCCTTTCGTGCTCGTGTATGTCAGCGGACCACGCTGAGTAGCGATGAAATTATTTCTAAAACTGGAGCTTCACGCCGTCGCGGGGTAGTGTTGGGGATGTACGATGAAGGTGAGGCGCCAGAGCTTCTCGATGCGTATGGTAAAGCTGTTAAGAAGAACTACACACAGTGACTAAATTTTAATTGCCCTCTGTTTAAACTCGAAAGTTTTGTAGATTATTAGTTGACATGTCATGCAATCTTTGAAAATATCGTGACATGTCAACTAATCTTAACAACTCTGACTTTGATTTAGCTACATTAAAGGGTTCGGTAATTCAGCAACGTGCATGGCTTCGAGCTAACCTAGTTAACCGGCTGTTTCGATTAGGAAATGCTCTGCAAAATCAAACACAGGCGTTATTAGCTGTGGAATCTGCTGATTTAAGTGTTGTTCAGTTTCGCATTATGCTGCGGCTATCGCAAGCGGGCTCACAAAATGTTCAAGGTATTGCTGATCTTTTAGGTACAGACCGTTCAAATGTTTCCCGCGCATTGCCTAGCCTGCTTGAAAAGGGCTGGATTGATCAGCAGCCAAGTGCAGAAGATCGTCGTCAGTCAATTATAACGCTGACACAGGCTGGTGAGAGAAAAGTGACACAGTCACGAAACGGTACAGATGCAAGATTAAGAGCGCTCAGAGCTGCCTTTAATAATGACGAATTCGAGCAGCTTTTGGCTTATCTAGACCGTCTCGATGAGGTGCTGGCAATGTCTAGTGACAGCTTTTCTCTCAGTCCAGGTTCGGTGTTAGAATTGCGAAAGTCAGCATGACAAGATTT
Source organism: Alphaproteobacteria bacterium (assembly GCA_964228455.1). Lineage (GTDB taxonomy): Bacteria > Pseudomonadota > Alphaproteobacteria > UBA7985 > UBA7985 > CAXQZM01. The sequence goes on from CAXQZM010000043.1 coordinate 80,413, forward strand.
GTAATGGATGCGGATTATCTTCCCTTTCACCCCCATCCAGCTAAGCCTATATTTGTTGCCCCACCGGGCGCTGTTGATGCCCACTGCCACGTGTTCGGACCAGGTGACAAATTTCCCTATCATGAGGATAGAAAATATACACCATGCGACGCTGGGAAGGAAAAGCTCTTTGAGCTTCGCGAGCACTTAGGCCTATCTAGAAACGTAATTGTGCAGGCTTCGTGCCATGGCCCCGATAACCGCGCTCTAATTGACGCGCTGAACTCTGCTGGCGACCTTGCTCGCGGTGTGGCCTTTGTTACTCCAGATGTATCTGAAGCTGACTTGTTAATAATGCATGAAGCTGGGGTTCGCGGCGTACGATTTAATTTTCTGAAGCGATTAGTCGATAACAAGCCCCGCTCTGATTATTGGCAGATTATTGAGAAAATAAAACCTTTTGGCTGGCATGTGGTTGTCTACTTTGAGGCGAACGAATTATTTGAAATTGAGGACCTTCTTAATGACATTCCAATGAAGGTAGTCATCGATCACATGGGTCGTCCTGATGTAAAATCGCCTCTCGATCACCCTGACTATCTTCGCATTAAGTCTTTAATGGACAATGAAAAGTTTTGGATAAAGGTCTCTTGCCCGGAGCGGCTCACAAGAATGGGCCCTCCCTATGATGACGTTGTTCCATTTGCTAAAGATTTGGTTGCCAGTTTTTCTGATCGTGTGCTCTGGGGCACTGACTGGCCTCATCCAAATATGAAATCTCACCAACCAGATGAGGGCATGCTCCTCGATTTGATACCAACAATTGCGCCTACTGAAGATCTTCAGCGCAAGTTATTAGTTGATAACCCTATGAAACTATACTGGAGCTAAATATGGCCACCGACCCTGCCTTAGACGATATTCCTGGGACTTATGTTTTTACTACTCAGGCATGCCGACAAGGCTACCGCCTAAATAAGTTTTGCAAGTCATTAGATGTTGAATCTAATCGAGAATCTTTTCGCTCTGACCCTGATGCGTATTTAGACCAATTTAAACTCTCAGACGAGCAAAGGCGCGTGATTGAGGAGCGCGATTGGCTTGGGATGCTAAAAATTGGTGGTAATATATATTATACTTTCAAGCTGTGCATTTTTGATGGTTTGTCGATGCAGCATGTTGGGGGTTTGATGTCAGATATGACTGTCGAAGACTTCCGGCAAATGATGATGGATGGCGGAAGGCCAGTTGCGGGAAATACATCTAAAAAGGAAAATAATAGAAATGGCTAAGCTAATTTCAGGGGCAGCTATGTCCCATATACCGCCCATTGGTGCTGCATCAGACAATGGGAAAACGCAAGACCCCTATTACAAGCCACTATTTGATGGGTTTGAGCCAGCTCGAAAGTGGATGCGTGATACGAAGCCTGATACAGTGATTATAATCTACAACGATCATGCGAGTGCGTTCTCTGTAGATCTAATAAATACGTTTGTATTGGGCGTTGGAGAAGAGTTTGAACCTCACGATGAAGGCTATGGTCCCCGGAAGGTTCCAACCGGTATTGGAAATCCTGAGTTAGCAGAGCACATGCTCGAACATCTAATCATGAACGATTTTGATTTGGCTCTCGCAAATGAAATGACCGTAGACCACGGCTTTACTGTGCCCCTTACTACGATGTGTGGTGCGCCTGACGAGTGGCCTTGCAAGGTCATTCCGCTTTGTGTCAACGTGATAAAGTACCCGCAGCCTAAAGGCTCTAGATGCTTTGCGCTTGGAAAGGAAATTCGTCGAGCTATCGATAGCTATGATAGTGATGAGACTGTTGCGATATGGGGAACAGGCGGCATGAGCCATCAGCTCCAAGGGGAGCGCGCCGGTTTTATCAACGAAGAGTTTGATACAATGTTTCTGGATAAGCTTGGACCAGATCCAGAAAGTTTAGCTCGTATCCCTCATATAGATTATCTGCGTGACGCAGGCTCAGAGGGTATTGAGCTTATCATGTGGCTTATAATGAGAGGTGCAATGAAGAGTCCTAAAGAAGTCTACAGAAATTATCACGTGCCCATGTCTAACACAGCCGCAGGCCTGATTTGTTACGATGAGCAGCAACAATGATTAGAGTTGCGTTGGCAGGGGCTGCAGGGGCTTTTGGTCAAAAGCACTTAGGAGCTATTTTGAATATTTCAGATGCTGAGCTTATTTGTCTAATTGGTAGCCCTGGTGATGGAGTGGAAGAGCTAGCGAACCAAAAAGGCATTAAAAGTTCTGAGGAAAGTCTTTCATTGGCTTTGGCCCGTGACGATATCGATGCCGTTATTCTTGCAACGCCAACACCCTTGCACGCTCAGCAAACTATAGCCTGTTTAGAGGCAGGAAAACATGTTTTATGTGAAATTCCAATGGCTGAAAGCCTAGCGGACTCAAAAAAAGTTGCGGCTGTTCACCAACAGTCTGGACTAGTTGGAATGTGCGGGCACATCAGAAGGTTTAATCCATCTCACCAATACATGTATCAGAAAATAAAAGCCGGTGAGCTGTGTATCCAGCAAATGGATGTGCAAACTTACTTTTTCCGGAGAGAGAACATTAACGCACTTGGTAAGCCAAGAACCTGGACTGACCATCTTCTCTGGCATCATGCAGCTCATACTATTGATCTCTTCATGTATCAGACTGGCGAGCAGGTATCGGAGGTTTTTGGTTTCCAGGGACCCAAGCATCCTGAGTTAGGCATCTCTATGGATATGACTATTGGTATGAAAACTCCCACGGGAAAGCTTTGCACATTGTCTTTAAGTTTCAACAATGACGGACCTTTAGGGACCTACTTTCGGTACATCTGTGATAATGGCACCTACATAGCCCGATATGATGAGTTGGTTAATGGCAGAGAAGAGGCCATTGACCTAACGGAAGTAGCCGTTTCGCTGAATGGCGTTGAACTGATTGATCGCGAGTTTATTTCTGCGATTAAAGAGGGTCGAAGGCCAAATGGTTCATTCGAACAGATCATCCCAACAATGGAAGTAATGCACCGAATCGAACAACAAATGGGGGGCGAGTAATGTCCGATAAAAAAACTGCCTTAGTTATTTCTGCTCACGCTGCTGATTTTGTCTGGCGCGCTGGTGGAGCGATCGCAAAACATGCAGCTCAGGGCTATGATGTCACAGTTGTTTGCCTTTCTTTTGGAGAGCGGGGGGAGAGCGCAAAACTCTGGAAGAAAGATGGCATGACACTTGACCGAGTTAAGGCTGCCCGAGCGAATGAGGCTGAAAAAGCTGCCCATGCGCTAGGCGTACACGACCTACAATTTTTTGACTTGGGCGATTATCCCTTAACTTTAAGTAAAGACGATAAGTACAAACTGGTTGATGTTATAAGGAAAGTGCAGCCAAAATTCATGATGAGTCACAGTGCTTATGATCCATACAACACTGATCATATGTACACTACTTCCATCGCATTGGAAACGCGAATGATTGCTCAAGCTTGGGGCCACAACCCTGGCGAAAAGGTTTTAGGCGCGCCTCAGCTATACTTATTTGAGCCTCATCAAACAGAGCAAATGGGCTGGAAACCAAACGTGTTTTTGGACATTTCAGATGTATGGGACAAAAAACGTGCAGCCATTGAGTGTATGGAGGGCCAGGAGCACCTTTGGGACTTCTACACTAATGTTGCAGAGAATAGAGGCAATCATTTCCGCCGAAATTCTGGAGGACAGTCAGGAGGCCGAAAAGCTACCCATGCTGAAGGTTTTCAGGCTGTTTTCCCAAGCACTGTGGATGAGCTCTGATGGCTGGGATTGTTGTTCAAGATATTGAGCGGACATCACTAGAATTAGTCGATGGCCTAGCCAAGTTGGGTGTAGCAACGGTGCACGAGGCAGCCGGGAGGGTTGGATGTCTAGCTAGTTACATGAAACCCCGGTTAAAAGGAGCTCGTGTTGCTGGGAATGCCGTGACAGTGTCTATCCCACCATGCGATAATTGGATGATCCATGTAGCAGTTGAGCAGTGCCAAGCGGGAGACGTTCTTGTTGTTGCTCCAACATCCCCATCAGATGCAGGATATTTTGGTGATTTGTTAGCTACCTCACTTATGTCGCGTGGCGTGCGTGGTTTAATCATTGAAGCGGGTGTTCGCGATACAGCAGAGCTGGAGGAGATGGGTTTTCCAGTGTGGTCGAAAACCGTATCAGCGCAAGGCACAGTTAAGGAAACTCTGGGAGACGTTAACGTATCCATTGTCTGTGGGGGGCAACGCATCAACCCAGGAGATGTGGTGGTAGCTGATGATGATGGAGTTTGTGTAATAAGCCAGCAATCGGCCGCAGTTACTTTAGAGAAAGCTAAATCACGTGAAGAGAATGAAGCTGGGAAGAGGGTTCGTTTCGAGTCCGGAGAATTGGGTCTGGATATTTATGGTATGCGCCAGCGGTTAGCTGAGAAGGGACTTAAGTACATTTAAGCTTATGGTTTCTATTCCCGCCACCTGGATGAGAGGAGGGACATCAAAGGGTTTATACTTCCTTTTAGATGACTTGCCTACAGATCCCTCAGAGAGAGATGCCCTCCTATTGCGGTTAATGGGGTCTCCAGACAATGAGCAAATTGACGGGATTGGTGGGGGGCAGCCTGTGACTTCAAAAGTTGCTGTCGTATCTTTATCCAACCGGGTCGATGCAGATTTAGATTATCTTTTTTTGCAGGTTTTTGTTGATCAGTCTCTAGTTTCGTCAAAACAAAACTGTGGGAATATTTTAGCGGGCGTAGCACCATTTGCTATTGAGAAAGGGCTCGTTTCTGGGGAGGGGCCAATTCGGATCCACCAGGTTAATTCTGGCCAAATTGCTCAAACAATCATCAAAATGAAGAATGGCCAGGTAGTTTATGATGGAGGTGCTGCAATTGACGGCGTGCCTGGAACTGCAGCACCAGTTCCATTAGCCTTTGAAGGAACGGCTGGGTCAACCTGCGGTGCCCTGCTACCTACGGGTAATCCGGTAGATGAAATAAATGGCATCTCCGTAACTATGATAGATCAAGGAATGCCTTGTGTCCTTTTGCGTGCTGCAGACCTGGATATTACAGGGAAAGAGTCTCCTGATGAGTTGGAACAAAATCAGGACTTAAGAAAAAAACTTGAGGAGGTTCGACTGAAAGCTGGAACCATGATGAACCTCGGCGACGTGTCTGAGGCATCGGTTCCAAAGATGATGCTGATATCAAAGCCATTGAATGGGGGTCTTGTCCAGACACGCACTTTCATTCCATTTCGGTGCCATCCAACGATTGGACTATTCCAAGCAGGAACAGCAGCCACTGCATGCTTTGTGCCGGGGTCCATTGCCGAGGGGTTGGCTGCTAAAGAAAGCCTTCACGATGGGACCGTTTTGATTGAACATCCAGCAGGCGCTTTGCCTATCGGGCTTACGTTTAAGGATGGTAAAGTAGATAGAATTGCTAGTATCAGAACAGCGCGCAAATTAATGGATGGATTAGTATATTCTTGAAATTGAGTCGTTATGGCAGCGTTAAGAGCAAAATGGCTGTTAGCGAAAAGGCGCCAAAAACGAGTGTAAGGGTTGACGACTTAGACGCAAATTTCTCTTCACCGAACGTGGCAGCAACAGCGGGGTAAACTGATACCATCGGAATGGCTGCGAGCGCAACACAGGCCCGCGCCGTTTCCCAGTCAAACCCAGGCCCGGAGATCACATATACTGAATACATGGCAATAAGCATGAGCAAAGGATGGCCAATTAGTTTTAAAAACATAGTGTATATAACTTGACGATCTGCAGACCAGATATTTGCACCAAACAAGGTACTGCCGATGAAGAAGAGAGCCAGCCCTGCAGCGGATCTAGAGATGAAGTTCGCAGCTGTTGCAACACCATCTGTCAATGGTAGCAGCCATGGTTGGCTCATGTGGTTGGATATTGAAAGTGTTATGGGGTCAGGAATTGCGAGCCTTAACAAAGCAACGGCCATCCCCCCAAGAATACTGGCAATTATTGGGTTTTTAACTGACTGAACGAGCAAGCCAGCCACTTGGCCCAAATTAATGCTGCTACCATTCTTTAATCCTCGCCAAAGCGCCAACTTCACAGGGACCATCACACATGATTGAACCAGAAACAAAATCGTTAAGGCCTTTGGCCCTGCGGCTCCAAACGCAGGGGAAGCTATCATCAGTGCAAAGCCAATCATGACGGCATTGGATGTGGAGCTGCCAAACGCTATAGTCATTGCACGTAAAGACGAGGCATTTAGGAAATACAATGCAATAAAAAACGAAATGATTGCTATTCCCGCTGTTGCTAGAGCATAACCCAGTATTAATCGAAGGTCTAATATCTGGCTAAGATCTTGACTGGAAATCAGTGTAAATAGCGATACTGGAATTGCTAATTTAGTGATAAAAACCGCAATCCCATCTGCTGCTGACTTAGGGAAATAGTTGAGTTTTCTAGAGAAGTAACCCGCTGCTACCAGAAGCAGGAGAGGACTGAGAACCCCTAATACACTAACGAGTTTTTCCACTTTCTGCCTCCTTTGTGAATTCTACAAAAACCGTGTTCACTAGGCAGATACCATCAGCATGCCATATCTAGGTATTACAAGGTGAGTTGTTGAAGAGGTCTATTGTTTCCCCAGCATTCTAGGTTGTGTCGAACATCGTAAATTTAGTCCATTAAGCTGGTTTCACGCCGCCATCACGAATGAATAGCCACTCATGGTTTGGATCGTTTGTGAATCTCCATTTGCGCATCGGGCCTGCCATGACATTCAAATAGTAGAGTTCGTATCCATAAGGTGCTGCGCAGGGGTGGTAGCCTTCTGGTACCAGCACGACATCCCGATTATGAAATGCAATATTTTCATCAAGGCTTAGATCATCGTTGTATACCCGCTGGTAGCCGTATCCTTGGGGCGGATTAAGCCGATGATAATATGTTTCTTCCAAATAAGTTTCTGATGGAAAGTTGTCATCATCATGTTTGTGTGGGGGGTATGATGACCAGTTGCCCTGTGGGGTCCAAACTTCAGTTACAAGCAAGCTATCTGCGATGTCTGTCTCTTCCATTGCGATTGCATTAACGTATCTGGTGTTTGATCCAGTGCCGCGTGCTTCCATTGGCTCGGCAGTTGGATTAATTATTTGCACTGATCGACCTGGTGAACCAGGGGCCTTACACACTGCCAATTCAAGCTCGGTGACAGCATTAATCTGCCAAGAAGATTGGAAGGGAACATAAACACCATGAGCTTTTTCTCTACTGAAAATATCCATCCGGCCGCCAATCTCACCCAAGTCTTCACCCCCAGAAATTACACGCATTTTACCAGTCACAATTATCAGCAGGTGCTCATGATCAGACGTTTCTTGTGAAATTGTCTCTCCCGCAGAAAGCCGGTAGACATCGAAGCCAACGTAGCTCCAATTTGGGCAGCGCTCATTGACTTTGGTTGGTTCAATGTTCTGGATGAGGCCGCTTTGGCCTGTTGGTTTGAGATGAAGTTGGCTGCTCATCCCCCCTATTCCTTAAACTCCTCTTCTAGCTCTGCCAGTTCTGCACCGCCTGCCATTAGGGCCCGAATATTGTCCAAATCAATATCTTGGCGTGACCCATACTCGAGAATTCTCCCGCGGTTAAGGAAAGCAAATCGATCCCCAATAAGTTTTGCGTGGAGGTCATTATGAGTAATAAATACTATCGCTAGATCGCCACGATCTTTGACTTTCTTGATGGTACGCAAAACTTCTAGCTGCTGCTTTTGGCCCAAAGCAGAAGTCGGCTCATCCAAGATCAGAATTTTGGCACCAAAGTATATCGCGCGGGCAATCGCAAGTGTTTGTCTCTGGCCGCCGGACATTGTCCCAATAGGCTGACTAGGGTCGGCGACATCAATACCAATTTTAGCCATTTCTGCTCTGGTGATGGCATCCATAGACTTGAAATCCAGGAAGCCCAAGTTTGTCATTTCCCGTCCTAAGAAGAAGTTTCGCGTGACGGACATAAGGGGTTGCAAAGCCAAGTCCTGGTATACGACGCCGATACCGGCGCTCGCCGCATCTCTTGGAGAGCTGAAATTAACCTGCTTACCGTCAATGAAGATTTCGCCTTCGCTTGGTTTATGGACACCCGCGAGGGTTTTAATCAACGTGGACTTTCCAGCTCCGTTATCACCAAGGAGGGCTGTTACTTCGCCTTTCATCACCTCAAATGACACATCTTTCAGAGCAATTATATTGCCAAAGAATTTTGATACGCCTCGTATTTCAATGGTTGCTGATTGGTTCATGATTTTATCCTTTCACAACACGGTCGCGGATAAACTGGTTTAGCAGCGCAGCACCCAGTAGCATCATTCCAACAATTACTCGAAACATGTTGTTGTCGATAAGAGGCACAAATCGAATACCGATCTGCACAATGGAGAAAATCAGAGCGCCTAATATTGCCCCAATAACAGTCCCGTATCCACCGGTGAGAGCTGAGCCACCTATCACGGCAGCCGCAATAGCGTGCAGTTCGCGGAAATCGCCAGCAAGTGGGTCAGACACTCCAGAAGATAGAACGAAGATGATACCTAAAAATCCGGACAGAACAGCAGACATCATAAAAAGGCCAACTTTGACGCGGGAAACAGGCACGCCTACAGCGCGTGCTGCGACTGGATCACCGCCCGAAGCGAATATCCAGTTGCCAACTTTAGAAAAGTTCAGGACGTAAATTGCTACCAGTGCAACAATTACAAAATAGTAAACCTCAGCATTTAAGAAAAGCCAGCTAACTTCTATGCCAAAAAAACCATCTTTGAATGCGAAGACATCATCAATCCATGTTGGGTCCGGCAGCTCAACGACGGCTCCATCTTGAAGGACTTTGGACTCCTCAAGCTGCTTCTTAATGTCAAGGCGCGAAGTGTCATGCACTCTGAATGCGAGATAGTTAGCAAAGCCTCTGTTCGCAAACCAAAAGCCGAGGGTTACGATAAAACTTGGCAATCCAGTTGTTACAACCAGTAGTCCTGTGGCCGCCCCAACGGCCAGCATTAGTCCAATTGTTACCAGAATAGCTAATGGAAGGGGCACTCCCGCAAGAACCATCATGGCAAGTGTGTGACCGCCTAATGCAACATTAGCTCCAATCGATAGGTCAAATTCTCCAGATATCATGAGAAGCGCCGCAGCGATGCCAATTATCCCAATGTACGCTGTTAACTCTACCCAAGCCTGAACGCCCACTGGGCTTTGCCACATGTCAAAAAACGTATTTTTGTGACCTGCGGCTACATTGATAGGGCCTGTTAATAACATATAGGCAACAACAACAATTATTAGTCCAAAAATTGATCCCAACTCAGGGCGTCGCAGTAGGCCCTCTACAAAACCAACTTTTCGGATACGCTCATCTACTTGAGCCATGGCATTTCCCTCTCACAAAAAAGCTCTTTCAATTTAAACAAAATGAAAGAACTCTGTTCAATCGCGATAGTATGTGATTTGAACTCTAAACAGAAGAGTCCCGCGATATAAATAAAAAGGGGCGGGACAAGCCCGCCCCCAATGAAGGCGTATCTGTGTTCAGATACTATTTATCTTAGCGCTCAACGCCTGCGAGTGCTTGAACTTGCTCAACGTTAGCCAAGGTAACAAAACCAGGACCAGAGTTGATAGAGTTCCCTGGCAGAGTTCCGTTGCGGTGGTTCAGGTGAAGAACAACAACAGGCATGTAACCTTGCAGGAACTGCTGCTGGTCAATTGCGTAAGCAACTGTTCCGTTGATCACACCTTGCACGATTGCAGGCGATAGATCGAAACAGCCAACTACGACATCACCAGCCATACCAAGCTCTTCAACTGCTGCAATTGTAGGGTCGCAACCAGTTGGGCCTACAGACATAATAGCGCCTGTACCTGGGTTTGAGGTCATGTACGCAGATACTGTGTTTTTGATATCGTTAAAGTCTTTAGAAACTTCAACCATGTTCAGATCTTCGCCGAGGCCGTCAGCAAATCCTTGGCAACGATCAAGCAATGCAGTGTTGAAAGGCTCATGGTTGAAGCAAACGCCACCAGAACCACCGAGAGAAGCAGACTTTTGTCCACCACCGAGGCCTGCATCATATTCAGGCTGACCAACGTGCATAAATGCGCCAAGTTCTTTTGAAACATCAGAGCCAGAGTTGATGGAAATAACAGGAATGCCCGCAGCAGCTGCAGCGGCGATAGGGCCACCTAAGATGCTGGCGTCAGGAATAGATACAACCAGGCCATCTGGCATTTGTGCTGCAGATGATTCGATTAAAGAGGCCATTTCATTCAGATCGCCAGTTGATGGGTTGCGGTACGTTACATTCGCGCCAGTGTCAGCAGCAGCTGCTTCGACACCATTTCGAACGACACCCCAGAATCCGTCGGCATCAGAACCGTGCGTAACTACGATGATGTTGGCCGCGTGGCCGTCAGCGAACGAAGAGCCCGCCATAGCTGTCATTGCGACAGCAACGCTAAGAAGTTTCTTCATCATTTCCTCCCTGAAGAATATTTGAGTTTGCTCCATCTCCATATGGAGCTAGCTTTCGACAATTAGCCTAAGCCTTGGTGCACACTGCACCAATCAGCCTACGAGTCAAGAAAAACGAATAAAAAATTCTGATCGTTCTTTAAAAAAGAATATTTATTTCGTCTCATGCGTCACCTACAGGAGGGTATATTAAAGTGGAGATTGCTCACATGAACGTGGAACGCTTAACAACTGCGCAGGCGCTGGTGAAGTGGATGTGTGCTCAACAGGTGGCAACACCCAGCGGCACAAAACCTTTATTCCCAGCGGTTTTTGGTATTTTTGGACATGGAAACGTTACTTGCCTTGCTGAGGCCTTGGAGCGAGTGCAAGACCGGTTGCCTACCTTTAGGGGGCAAAATGAGCAGTCCATGGCTCTGGCGGGCATAGCTTACGCGAGAGCGCGGCGCGGTGAGCAAATTTGTGTAGCAACTTCTTCAGTAGGTCCAGGCGCCACTAACATGGTGACAGCAGCCGGAGTCGCCATGGCTAACCGATTGCCTCTTTTGATTTTGAGTGGAGATACTTTTCAAAATCGTCGACCAGACCCGGTTTTGCAACAAGTGGAGAATTTCGGCGATCCGACCATAACGGTAAACGACTGTTTTAAGCCTGTTGTGCGGTATTGGGATCGCATATCGCACCCTGAACAATTGTTGTCGATGTTACCTCAGGCTGTACAAACGATGTTGAATCCCGAGAGCCGTGGCCCAGCTTTTCTCGCAATGCCCCAAGACATTCAGGCCCAAGCACATGACTTTCCAAGTAGTTTTTTCAAAACAAAAGTATGGCGTATACCCAGAGACCGCGCTGATGAATTAGCGGTTGCTAATGCAGCAGCCTTGTTAAAGAAAGCAAAAAGACCGCTTATAATTGCGGGCGGCGGAGTGCTTTTTTCTCGTGCAGAAGAGCTTCTTAACGATTTTGCCAGCCGCCGTGGCATACCCGTGGCGGAGACTACGGCAGGTAAGAGCTCAGTGCTAGATACCCACGACCACGGGGTGGGCCTCACAGGTCCAACGGGAAGCAGTGCCGCAAATGCTCTTGCTGCCGATGCAGATGTTGTTTTAGTCATCGGCTCTCGATTGCAGGACTTTACCACCGGATCATGGTCTTGCTTCAAAGACCAGGGCGTCAAGTTTATTTCAATTAATACCGCATCATGGGACGCACATAAGCATGGGGCTTTAGCACTCGTTGGTGATGCGAAAGCTACTCTTAGCGAGCTAGACAAGATTTTGGGGGACTGGAAATCACCTGGCACACGTATGACACAGGCGCTGGCCGAAATGGAAACTTGGAGAAATTATTTGGCTGAGCGTCGCACCCCAACAAATGATATTCCCCGCTACAGTGAAGTCGTTGGTGCGATTTGGGAAGAGGCTACGCCGCAGGATCGCGTCCTTACCGCAGCTGGCGGTTTGCCGGGTGAGTTAAATAAAGGATGGCTTGCTAAGTCACATGGTTCCTACGACGTTGAGTATGGTTTTTCATGTATGGGTTATGAAACCGCAGGTGGTTGGGGGGCCGCGATGGCTAAGTCAGAAGACTCTGATGGCGGAGACCTAATCGTTTTTGTTGGCGACGGCTCATATATGATGATGAACTCAGATATTTACTCATCAGTTCTAAGCGGCCACAAGATGATTGTCGTTGTTTGTGATAACGGGGGGTATGCTGTAATTAATCGTCTCCAAAATTTCAAAGGCGGAGCAAGTTTTAACAACCTCATCAAGGACTGTAAGTTAGGAAATGACGTTGAGCCGTTCATGCCGAATTTTGCCGACCATGCGGCTTCAATGGGGGCTATTTCTTATGATGTTAACACCGTCGCAGAGTTAAAAGAAGCCTTTGAAAAAGCACGAACAGCAACCCGCACGGTCGTGATATCTACCCGCGTGCAATCGCATGATTGGACAGGTGGCGATAGTTGGTGGGATGTTGGGGTTCCTGAGGTGAGCCCAAGACAAGAAGTTTTGGACGCGAAGGCTGAGCACGAAGCAAACCGCATAGCGCATCAAAGGACAGATTTGGTATGATAAAAGTCGGTATCTCACCCATTTGCTGGCAGAACGATGACCTGCCTGATCTCACCTCTGATTTTACTATGGAGCAGGCCCTGCAAGAAGCGCGAGAAATTGGATACATTGGCGTTGAGCGCGGTCAGCGGATGCCACAAGACACACAGAGCCTTGGCGCATACCTCGACAAATATGATATAGCTCTTTGCGGTGGCTGGTGCTCAGGGTCACTTCTAGATCATGATGCGGTATCAGAGCGCCCTATCGTTCAAATGCAAGTTGATCAGTTTATTGAATTGCAGGCTCCTTGCATTGTTTATGCTGAATGCTCAAACACGATTCAAAGCAAAGTAGGCGTCCCCCTCTCTACTCGACCAAAGCTTAGCCGCGATGAAATTAAATCATATGCAAAGCGTCTCTCTGAATTGGCTAAGTGGATGGCGGACAAAGGAATGCCGCTGGCATATCATCATCACATGGGCACAATTATAGAGTCAGAAGAGGACGTGAACTGGTTGATGGAGTTTTCATCACGAGAGGTGCGACTTTGCTTTGATACGGGCCATCTACTCTTTGCTGACGGAGATGTGCTTGCAACTTTAGATAGGTGGGGTGATCGTGTGCATCATGTTCACTTTAAAGATATTCGTCCTAACGTCGTTTCTAATATACGTGAGAACAACTTAGCGTTTCTTGATGCTGTAGTAGCGGGCGCATTCACAGTTCCCGGTGATGGATGTATCGATTTTCAAGCCGTAGCAAATCAGCTTAAGGCTATGAGCTACAGTGGTTGGATCGTCGTTGAGGCAGAGCAGGACCCAAAAAAAGCTCCCCCAAAAGAATACTCGACTAAAGGCTTTGAACACATTTTAGAAGTGTGCGCCAACTCAGAATTGGAGATCAGTAATGAAGCGTGATTTAAGAATTGATAACCAGCCTGAAAATCGACTTGGAGTTAAAAAACTACGGGTGGGTGTGCTTGGCATGGGGTTTATGGGTGGAACCCATACGCAGGCCTGGACTCGAGGCAAATCAGTTTTCAATTGGCCCGTAGATATCGAGTTAGCGGCACTCTTTGATATGTCTGAGGATTCATGTGCTTTAAATGGGCCGCGATATGGCTTTGAGCGAACAACAATGGATTGGAGAGAAGTCTGCGGAGCAACTGACATCGATGTCGTATCAATTTGCACGCCAAACTTTGCCCATAAAGATATGGCCGTGATGGCAGCTGAGTCGGGGAAGCATATTTGGTGTGAGAAGCCGATGGCAACCTCATTAGAAGACGCAAAGATTATGGTTGATGCGGCCAAAGCAAATGGTGTGAAAACTATGCTGGGGTATAATTACATGAAGTCACCCTCGTTGCTCGCCATAAAAAAACTCATAGAAGACGGTGTAATTGGAGAGATTGTGCACTTTAATGGGGTCTATCAAGAAGATTTCATGTGCGATCAATCAGCACCTCACTCGTGGAGGCTCACTAAAAAAGGTGGTGGTAAGGGCGCACTTGGAGATATGGGCTCTCACCAGGTTTCAATGGCTATTTGGCTTTGTGGTCCGCTCAAAGAAGTCGCTGCGCGACTGCAGACGGTTCACCAGCATCGGCCGGATGCCGAGACTGGTGAGATGAAGGAAGTTGAAACCGATGATCAATATTCGGCAATTGGGACTTTCCAAAACGGCGCTATGTTTACCATGCACACATCTTGGCTTGGGCAAGGTCATAAAATGAACTTAGGCTTTGAGGTGACTGGAACTAAGGGCGCGATTAAGTTTGATCAAGAAAGAATGGGAGAGTTTCAACTATTTGAACAGGATGGCAACTCCGAGATGCGCACCAATGGATTTAAGCAGGTTTTCATTGGCCCATGGCACAGTCCTTTTGGTAATTTTTGCCCCGCGCCTGGTCATCACGTTGGGTTTAATGAAATGAAAATTATCGAAGCTGGAGACTTTGTTCGTGCTATTCTAGAAGATGGCGAATGCTATCCAGATTTCCAGAAAGGTTTGGAGTTCGAAAGTGCTCTTCAGGCGATTCAAGACGCCTCAGAAGTACGTGCGTGGGTAGATGTATAAGAGATGTCTTTTCCCTGGATTATCCTAAAGATTAAACAAGACCACAACATGGGGTCAAAACGCTTTGGCTTCATTATTGCCAGGTCCAACGTACGGATTCTTTAGTTCATATGGCTTCGGATTATAAAGAATTAAGGGAAGCCTTAATTTCCAGGCACAGCGAGTTACCGCCTCAATTGAAGCTTATTGGGCAGTTTATTCTGGATAAGCCAGAGCAAGCGGCACTGATGAGAATTTCTGATATAAGTGAACGCTTAGCTGTCCAACCCAGTGCTGTAATTCGTTTTTCAAAAGCTGTCGGGTTTAATGGTTTTTCTGAAGTTCAGAAGATACTGCGAAGCGATATGGTTCAAGCGAGCCCCTCGTATTTCGAACGTATTGAAAGCCGCGACGGGTTAAAGGGTCCCCTTGATCGTTTTGCAGCACTGGGCGTGCATTCTTTACAAAACTTGCCGAGTCAGAACAAATTTGACACAGCAGTAAAAATGCTCTGCAAAGCGCGAACTATTCATTCACTGGGCCTTCGGCGGGCGTATGGTGTTGCGGCTTATTTTTCTTACTTGTTGTCAGGTTTTGATGCAGAAGTGAGTCAGATCGAGTTTTCCGTTCATATGAATAAATTAGCGCTGAGCACTGTCAGGCCAGGTGATTTGTTATTCGTAATTTCATTCCCTAATTATTCTATTGAGGTTCTCGAAGCAATAAAGGTTGCAAAAGAGCGAGAGGCACGAGTGATTGTGCTGACAGATTCAGAGGTAAGCCCTGTGGCACAAGGAGCGGATTTAGTATTAACTACAGATAAAACTGATGAAGGCGGTTTTAGAAGTGCTGTGGGCACCACTGTAACTCTCCAGGCGCTGGCAATTGCTTTTGGTGAGGCACAAGCCGGTTGATGCCCCCAAGATGTGCAACTAACCACGCGCTATGAACCAAAGATCTCTCGGCCTTATTGGTGTTGGCACGATGGGTGGTGCTTTAGCACTAAACATTGCAGAAAAAGGCTTCAGCCTTGGACTATACAATTTAGACGCCGATTCAGTTGACTCGCTGCTCTCAAGCGCCGGCGGCTTAGAAAAACACCTCTGGAAAGCCGACAGCGTAGAGACGCTCGTTACTAAACTGCAGCCACCGAGAGCGGTGTTTCTGATGGTCCCCGCTGGTGAGCCCGTTGATGTCACTATCGCAGAGCTAAAGAAGCATTTAGCTCCCGGAGATACAATAATTGATGGCGGAAATAGTGATTTTAGACAAACTCAAGAGAGGTCTGCTCAACTTCAAAAATCTGGACTATTTTACTTAGGGATTGGAGTCAGCGGCGGAGAGCACGGCGCTCGGCATGGACCATCAATGATGGTTGGAGGTGAATCGGAGGTTTGGGAGAGTTTAAGGCCGATGCTGGAGGCAGTTTCGGCAAAGTTTCAAGGGCAACCATGCGTTGCTCACTTGGGCACTGATGGGGCCGGTCATTTCGTAAAGACTGTTCATAACGGCATAGAATATGCAGACATGCAAATGATCGCCGAGATTTACGGCCTTATGCGAGATGGAAAAGGAGCAAGTGCTCAGGAGATTGCAACGCTATTTTCACGTTGGAATGAGGGAGATTTGCAGAGCTATTTAGTTGATATTACCGCTAAAGCTCTTACTACAATTGACCCAGAAACAGAGTTGCCTTTGGTTGATGTTATTCTTGATAAAGCGGGGCAAAAAGGCACAGGTCGATGGACAATAATTGAGGCAATACGAATGGGACAATCCGCGTCTGTGATTGAAGCAGCTGTTGGGGCTCGTGCGGTCTCTTCCAAACGAAATATTAGATTGGCGGCCGCAAGCATTCTCAATGATAAAATTAGGCCGCAGTTTGAGGTTTCAGAGAACGACTTGGAGTCTGCTTTAAGGGTAGGGCGAATCCTCGGCTATGCCCAAGGCTTTCGGATTTTAGCGGCAGGTTCTGAGGAGTTTGGCTGGGACTTAGATTTTGCAAAAATAGCGGATATATGGCGCGAAGGTTGCATCATTCGTTCAGCATTACTCAATGACATATCTCAGGCATTCCGAGGCGAGCTGCCAGAAGGTCGCCTTATATTGTCACCGCGTATCTATCCAAAAATAAAAAAACACATGCCTGGCCTTCGTAGGGTCGTTGCTGGCGCTATCTCAGCAGGTATCCCTGTGCCGGCGCTCTCTTCTGCGGTTTCCTGGTACGACGAGGTTCGTTTAGGCCGAGGTACGACTAATTTGATACAAGCTCAACGAGACTTTTTTGGTGCGCATGGTTTCCAAAGATTGGACAAGCCAGGCAACCATCATGGGGAATGGCACCTAGGTCAAAGTTCTGCTGTTTGAAGACTTAGCGCTCGGTCTATCGAAATTGAGAGTTGGCTGAAGTCGCGCCAGTCTCCATCAAACTTTGTACCGTTTATAAATAGTGTTGGGGTCCCGCGAACGTCAGCTATATCTATCGCCCTTAAAGACCGGCCAAAAATTATGGAGAGATTTCGTTGATCACTCATGCATTTTATCGTCTCCGAATTAGATAAGCCCACCTCTTCAAATATCGGCAGTAGTGATTCACGAGCATCAGTAGCGCTACGAAGATTTAGTTGCTCGTTGAACATTAACTCTGCAAAATCCTGGTTCTGTTCGTTATTTTTGAAGCATTGCGCCCCCGCTCCTGCGAGTAGCTCAAAACCAACCGAGCGATTATTGAGCAAGAACTCTCTTTTTATGATTTGAACCTGTCCTGTTTCTACATATGTCTCAAATAATTGGCGATAGCTTCCTTCATGGAATTCCTTGCAATGAGGACATGCATAAGAAAAGAATTCAACAATTGTAACCGGGGCCTCTGTTGAACCATAAACCCAGTCAGTTTCATGAGGCATTAAATACTCTGATAAATTATCAGGCGTTAATATTTCAGATAATTCAGGAAATTCATTCCAGGAAAACCTAAACTCTTGCGCCTGTGCCTGGCCCGCTGAAAATGCGACTACTAGGAAATATAATAACCTCAACATAAAGGTTAAGCTAGCGCATGAACTGCAAGCTCTGCAAGCTCCAAAGCCCTTAGTCCATCAGACGCGTTGGGGGCAGATTCGTCCTTATCTATAACTAACCTAACGAACGCATCAATCTCGTTTGCGTAGGCCTTTTCGTAGCGCTCTAGAAAAAAATGCATCGGCTTTTCCAATCGCACTCCATCTCCATTACTTAGAACGACAGTGCTCTCGCGCACATTATCGGCTTGCAACATGCCATTGGACCCATGAACTTCTATTCGTTGGTCGTAACCGTAAGTGGCACGGCGAGAATTAGAAATTGAGACGAGCTTTCCCGATGCTGTCCTAAGGGTTGCAATGGCTGTGTCATAGTCCCCTGCGCGATAGGCGGCGACGCCTCGCCAGCGCGGGTTGTTGAAGGTCTCGAGGGCCTGTTCAGCCTGGCCATTCTCAAGACGTGCCTGCCCTCGTTGGTCAGCGTTGC
>CAXQZM010000044.1:0-14300 GCA_964228455.1 Alphaproteobacteria bacterium
AAATTATTACCTTTCGTGGGTCATATGAAGTTGGCCTTAGGCGCACTTGCGTGGTTAGTTTAGAGGAGTTCATTGAGAAGCTAAGCGGTTTATTTGAGCGGTCTTTCACCCTCTCGCCTTCGGCGCCAGCGCTACCGGAGGGGTCAGAAGAAGCCGAGGAATTTCCATATTCAGGTGTGGCGCTACTAGATCTTTTGGGAGACGAGATAGCCCTTAATGCTTCATCTTTTCCAAGGAAGTCAGGCGCTGAATTGCCAAATTATAAGCTGGATGAGGTCGAGATGGAGCAGCGCCCTAATCCTTTCTCAATTCTAGGGGCGCTCAAGAAGGGTTAATTAATATCGTGTGTGCCCGCTCAGTGGTGCTAAAAAAAGTCTCGGCTTGGGAATATTGTTTTGGGTTGTTTCCTTGGGCGTGCTGGTCGGCGGGGATTTAATTTACTTTTAATTTTCTGAGAACCTATTCTAGATTGGTTTCCTAGATCTTCATAACTAATTGCCTTATCAACGTCGGCCATAAGCGCATCAATCCTCTGCTTCTCTGATGATTTTTCCGTTGGGCTATTCCCATTTCTCCCATACTTAGGCAGAGTGTGAAGCATAGGAGAAAGGTCAGTAATGGTCTCAGCAATTAAGTGTACCACTAGACCTTGCTTTTCCAGCTTGCCTTCAATTTTCATAAAGCGGGCATTAATAACTATTTGCTTAAATTTTTCATAAACTGACGGCCAAATTACAATGTTTGAACTGCCACTTTCATCTTCTAAAGTTACAAATACTACACCTGATGCAGTCCCTGGTCTCTGCCGAGTTAAGACTAATCCACAAACAGAAGCAAAAGTGCCAGTGGGCATTTTCTGTAACTCTTGAGCAAGTTTGACTGAGCCATTTTTACTTTTAGGCACATATGATCGAAGCAGTTTAATAGGGTGTGATCTAAGAGTTAGCTGAAGGATAGTATAATCTTCTAGAACCTGTTCGCCTTCACTCATAATAGGAAAAGTGGTTTTGGTTTCTTTTATATCTTCGCCCTCATCAAATAAAGGTAGGGGGTCTGGAGCTTTGAGTGGTGCGATAGCCCATAGAGCATCTCTCCGGCTAATGTGGAGTGCTGAAAAAGCATCAGCTTCTGCTAGCTTTGTTAGAGCTGATGGAGACAATCCTGCTCGCCTCCAAACATCCTCTGGCTCATTATAGCCGTTTCCACGGGCGCTCACGATCCAGTTTGCATCATCGTGAGAAAGGCCTTTAATCTGTCTAAATCCAAGGCGTATAGATAGCTTTCCATCGTTATTCCGCTCAAGGCTATGGTCATTTTGTGAGTGATTGATGCAAACAGGCAGTACTTCTACTCCATGTTCTCGCACATCTCGGACTAGTTGGGCGGGAGCGTAAAACCCCATAGGTTGGGAGTTTAATAGGGAACATGTGAATATGGCTGGATAGTGCTTTTTCATCCAAGCGCTAGCGTAGACTAGATAGGCAAAGCTAGCAGCGTGAGATTCTGGGAACCCGTATTCTCCAAAACCTTCAATTTGTTTAAAGCAGCGAGCTGCAAAATCTATATCGTAGCCATGATCAACCATCCCTTGAATGAAGCGCTTAGCATAAAGTCCAATTTCTCCATTTTTTCGGAAAGTTGCCATTGCTCTGCGAAGGCCATCTGCTTCGGAAGGGGTAAATCCAGCTCCTGTTATGGCAATTTGCATTGCCTGCTCTTGAAATAGTGGCACGCCCAGTGTTTTTCCCAGGACTTCTTTTAAAGCTTCAGAGGGGTAATCGATTTCTTCCTCGCCATTCCGTCTTTTCAGATAAGGGTGAACCATCCCCCCCTGAATTGGACCGGGGCGAACAATCGCGACCTCAATTACCAAGTCATAAAACTGGCGCGGTTTCATTCTAGGCAGAAATGCCATTTGCGCGCGACTTTCCACCTGGAAGACGCCTATAGAATCTGCCTGGCAAAGCATCTCATAAACTTCAGGGTCTTCCGGGGGGATATTTGAAAGTGATAAGTCTCGCATCTCATGTTGGCGCAACATATCAAAGCTTTTGCGTAGAGCTGTCAGCATCCCAAGCGCTAGTATATCAACTTTGAGTATTCCTAATGCCTCAATATCGTCTTTGTCCCATTCAATGACTGTCCTGTCCTCCATTGCTGCATTCTCAATCACACATAGCTCATCAAGCCGACCACGTGTTATTATGAAGCCACCAACATGTTGCCCAAGATGTCTTGGGAATCCAACAATTTGACTCACAAGCTCAAGTGTTAATTTTAGGCGTCGTTCTTCAGGGTTAAGTCCTAACTTTTTTATTAAATCGGGAGTTGGGGATTCATGAGACCAGGAGCTCCAGGAATGTGAGTTGAGTTTAGAGATTACATCGTCACTCAGTCCCATTACCTTACCCACCTCGCGTATTGCCATTCGACTGCGATAATGAGTTACTGTGGCGCAAAGCCCTGATCGATGACGGCCAAAGCGATTATAAATGTACTGGATAACTTCTTCGCGTCGTTCATGCTCGAAGTCTACATCTATATCAGGAGGTTCATTGCGTGCTTCAGATACGAAACGTTCAAATACCATCGATATTAGATCAGGAGGTGCCTGGGTAATCCCCATTAAATAGCAGACAACAGAATTAGCCGCTGACCCACGCCCTTGGCATAGGATACCTTGAGATTTTGCGAAACTTACAACATCCTCTACGGTCAAAAAATAAGGCGCATAGTCTAGTTTGTCGATTAGCTTTAATTCGTGAGATAGTAATTCTAAAACACGGGTTGGTGGCCCTTCAGGGTATCTTGTTTTAAGGCCTGCGTCGCAAAGGTCTCTGAGTCGCTCTTGTGGAGACTGACCTCTGGGAGTTATTTCGTCAGGGTATTCGTAACGCAACTCATCAAGCGAGAAATCGCACCGTTCTTCGACAGTTTTTGCTCGTTCTAATGCCTCTGGATAGGCTTTATATAGCGGCTCTAAATCTTTCAGGCATGCTTCCTCATTTTGTAGAGCCTCTCGTCCTAAATTGTCTATGTTTCGTCCCAAACGCAAGCAAGCCAGAACATCAGCTAAAGGACGACGGCTAGAGTGATGCAGTATAGGCTGGTTAGCTGCAATAAGTGGCACGTCGGTTGCTTCACTTAACGTAGCTAGATCTTTCAAGCGCACTTGGTCATAGCCATCAAATTTATGACTTATGACTAAAGAAAGTTGGTCTCCAAAAACATTTTTCAGCTGTTTTAGTGTTTTTGCACAAGGGTTTTCTAAGCAGGCAAGTACTTCACATTGCTTAAGATTTTCTAGAACGTCTTTCAGTTCCAGGTAGCATCCACCTTTTCCGGCACGACGCTTTCCAAGAGTCAGTAATTTACATAATTCAGCATAACCTGATCGGGTGCGAGGTAGAACGCCAATTTCTTCTGGCACATCAACTAATGTCAGTCGGCTCCCTGGGATAAATTTTAATCCGGCGGTTTTAGCTGCTACATGTGCGCGAACCAGACCAGAAGTTGTATTAGTATCACAAATACCTAAGCTAGATAGAGCTAAGTTCTTGGCAGATTCTACCATTTCCTGTGGGTGTGAAGCACCGTGCAGAAAAGAAAAGTTAGTGCGAGCAAGTAGTTCTGGAAACATATTACTTGATGATTATCCAAACTCTCCAGCAACAAACCATCTTGGCTCATCATTTCGATAAAGCCAAAGCCTAGGTCCCTCTTCCGTCTGCACGCACCAGTAGTCACGCTGACCGCACCATCCATGCGTCATCCGCCACCAAGGAGGGCTTATTCGCTCTGGCCCCGTAACACTGTGCACGTTCCTGACTTGCCGCCGCCAACGGAAGATTGATGGAGGGCCATCAGGTGCATTAGTAATTATTTCGATTGGTTCTCCCCGAGGTAAGGTCATTTCTGGGCGAGGCCCAAGAGGCGAGGGCAGATTGGTTTCAATTTTTGTGAGTGTGGGCCTCATGATTATCTGTTCTTCTGGTATATGAGTAGCTTGCGGGGTCAGGTAGCGTAAGTTCTCAAAGCCCAAACGGTTACCTAGATTTGTAAGTAAATCAGTGTTGGTGATCTCCAGCTCTTCTTTGCTTAGTAGAGCGCTTTGTTCATCCTTTAATACTGCCACACTTTTTGCATGCAGAGTTAACGATTCAAAACCGTAGTCGCTGTGTAAGGTTTCCAATTTATCTTCAAGTAGATTGAGGATTAGTGCCGTATTGCGTGTTGGGCTGGCAAATCCGCAATTTAGTGTTTGCATTTGCCCATCAGTTTTTAGGGCGCAAAGAGTAAGTTCGGTAAGTCCTAGATCACGATTTCTAAGGACTAAAAGTAGTTGCGTAATTAGTTTTTCAGCAGCTAAAATTAAATCGCTAAGCATGCTCAGTGGGTCAGGGAATTTAAGTTCTGCACTGAGTGGGCTCTCTGGTGGTAGTGGTGTTAGTGGTTCACTGTGGGTTCCAATTGTTTGGCCTAGCCTATCTACAACTTCTCGCCCGTACCGACGTGTAAGTTGCTTACGGTCTAGTTGCATAAGGTCATAGATTGTTTTGATGCCTAGTCGGTTTAGGGATTCAACTATTTGCTCTTCTAGGCGCAGAGCTTTTATTGGGAAAAGGTTTAGAGCGTAAGAGCCTTGGCCATAAGAGAGGATGGTATTTTCTGACCCATAATGCGTTAGTGCCCAGCCTGCGCCTTTAGTGTCTGCAATGGCTGCTCGCACATTGAGACCGATATTTTTCAAAGCATCTATGACTTGCGTCATGAGCTGCTCTTCACCTCCATAGAGTCTAGGAATCCCTGTAATATCAATCACGAGACTATCCTCTCCATCAAGAGCTACCAGTGGGCTAAATTGTTGACAAAAATATCCAATCTTTAACAAGTCTTCTGATAGGCGTTTTCTATCTAGAGGAGCAACAATTAGGCCTGGTATTAATGCATAGGCATCAGCTAGCTGTTGACCGTGTCTTAGGCCTCTAGTTATTGCGGCGGGGCTAAGAGTGGCCAAACGCTGTGTGTTTTTCACCCATTCTGTAAGCGCATGAGGTGGTGGGTTCTGAGACTTTGATGCCAAGTCTGTTCCAAGGTGATTAAACCACAGATAAAGTAGGCGCATAGCCCTCTACCTTTAGTTCACTTAAAGAACCCTTTTTGTTTTTAATTTGCTTCCAATGGCTCAAGGGGAGATGGTGTTCTTGCGGCTTCTTAGGCGCTATATGCCATCGTTCTTGCGCCGCTGAACTAAAACTTTGAAAGCTGCTGGGCAGGATAACGATAAGCGATGCGCCTTTTGCTTCAGTTGCTAGTTTAAACCGCCGTGACTGTATGAGGTCATAGGGTTGGTTAAGCACTAGTGCTGCAGTCTTGATGGTTCCGGATCTAAGTACTTGTTCGGTTGCCCAGTATGCTTCCCTAATCGAAGGTGCACAGACTAATAGAGTTTCGGGATTAAGGCTAGGCAACGCTGCTAGGCCGGGAGCTAATATCCAGGTTGAAGACTCATTGTTTATTAAAGTTAGGGCAGCTGAAAAAGCAGATGCAGGTGTTCCTGTAGCCATTAGCTCGATATAAGTTAGGTCTTGGAAGTGTTCTCTGAGAATCGTCATTTGTTCTTGAAATGTTCTATTTTTTATAATTAAGTCAAGAAAGATTTTTGAGATAATTTGATTAAAAAGCTTTTAGGGAGAGCGGCGCACGTCGCAATAAATTTTAAACGGCTCTTGGCATATGCTTCCCTGGCCCCTAGAATCACTTCATGAGTAAAACGAGAAAAGGACCTAATCCTCTTTATAAATGGTGGATTACGCAGACTGATAACCGTCAGGTTGTAGTTTTTGTTCTGTTCGCCGCTGCTCTGATGGCTTCATTTTACTTTCTTGGGCAGCATTTCGCACCAGCGATTGTAGCCCTAATAATAGCATATGTTCTTGATGGACCTACGACTTGGCTTCAGAAGTATGGATTTAATCGTTTGTGGGCGGTAATTACAGTGCTGATATCCAATGTTATACTTCTAGTTATTGGGATAGGGACATTAGTACCAGCTTTAAGCGGCCAAATCGTCCGTATTGGCCCAGACGTGGCCGATGCTATTGAGCGAATGCGCCCAATAATGACAGAATATATGGCAAGCAATGCGTGGCTTTTAGGGCCTGCTGCTGCGGATAATCTTTTCGCAAATACTCGAGGATTGTTAGATCAATTGCTGGGTCAAGAAGGAGGGCTAACTGGAGCCGTTCTTCAGTTAAATGGTCTACTGTCCGGTGCTATGGATGTCATTATATACACTATTTTAGTTCCTCTAATGACGTTCTTTTTCTTAAAAGATCGAGACATCATTATGATTGGAATGGGCCGCTATCTGCCGACTGAAAGCGAATTGATCGAGCGGGTTTGGCGACAAACAAACATATCTATTTCCGCATATATTCGCGGGAAATTATTCGAAATCGTTCTCCTGGGATTTGTCACATACATTGTATTTTCAGTTATTGGATCTGAATGGGCATTAACCATAGCAATACTCACGGGTATTTCTCCTGTGATACCCATTTTTGGTGCTGTGGCCGCAGGACTAATTATGGCAATATTGACATTTGCAGAGTACATTGCGTCTCAAACTATTGGTTTGCCTGTAAGTGGAGAAAGTGAAGTACTTACTTTCTGGTTTTTGGCTACTTGTTGGATTGCTTATATTGCACTGCAATTTGTCGACGGCAATTTATTACAACCCCTACTTTTCTCTGAGGTTGTAAAGCTTCACCCAATAGCAATATTTGTTGCGATACTAGTTTTTGGCGGTTTATTTGGAGTTTGGGGTTTGTTTTTTGCTATTCCTGCAGCGACCCTGGTCCGCGCTATCCTGGTATCTTGGCCAGGATTAGAGGAGCCATCCACTTGACATTGTTCGTGATACGTTCTTCTCGTTATTAAGTGGTAAATTTAATCCAAGCTCTTAGCCCATGGGCACTTTTAGTCGTCGGACTATTGGTAGGTATGTTCCTTGGTATTGCAGCGCTATTACCTCGCTTAAACTATCTTCAATCACGGTTATTTGCTCAAAGTCAAATGCGAGAAGAGGAAACGCAAACTCAAGAACTGATGGCATTGAAAATGCAAGATATTGCAAATCAAGCACTAAGGCAAAATCGAGCAGATTTCATGCAGATGGCCAACCAAACTTTTGCACAAGCTAATAAGACTTCTGCACAAGATCTGCAAAAAAGGCAGGAGGGCATCACGGCCATGCTGAAGCCTTTAAAAGAATCTGTTGAGCAGTATCGGGTTCAGACTTCAGCAGGTCAGGGTGCACTGAGACAACAACTCGAAAATTTATCGGTTCTTGGACAAGAGATGAATCGGCAAGCGGCGGGTTTGCGCAACGCTTTGACCTCTACACCACGCGGAGCTGGTGCATGGGGCGAGCAGCAGCTGAAAAATGTGATGACAATGGCTGGGATGGCGGAGCACGTTGATTTTGATTTACAGGCTCATGTCAGAGGAAAGGATGGTCAGTCTCTGCGGCCTGATGCAATAATTAAGTTACCAGGTGATGGAAGCATTGTCGTGGATGCAAAAGCCCCTTTAGAGGCTTTTGTAAATGCTCATGAAGCAGATACACCCCAGGAATCAAAGAGACAACTAGAGAGCTTTGTGGACTCAATACGTGGGCACCTAAAAGAGCTAGGTAAGAAAGCTTATTGGGACAATATAATCTCTGCCCCAGAATTTGTTGTTATGTTCCTACCAAATGATGCAATGCTAAACACAGCGTTGGAAACTAGGCCGCGCCTTTTGGAGGAGGCATTAGAACAAAAAGTTGTCATGGCTTCGCCAGGAACTTTAATAGCGCTCCTGACGACTGTTGCGCATACTTGGAGGCAAGAGTCATTGCACCGAAACTCTCAAGAAATTGCTGATCTAGGAAAGAGGCTTTATGACTCTCTTGCTTCACTAGGCGGTCATTTTGATAAGCTGCACAAAGGTATCAGCCAGACTGCTAAAGCATATACGGGCATGGTTGGGTCACTTGACACCAACGTTATGCCAAAAGCGCGGCGGTTTCGAGATTTACAGATGGATCCAGGAGCGAAGTCGCTCGTAGAGCCAAAAACGCTGGAAGAAATGGATTTGCGAGATCCTGATACACTAAGGAACTTGGAGGCACCCTCAGATCGCCAAGTTGTCGATCAAGCGGGTGCTTCCAAGAGTAGCAGCAGCGATTAGACGGCCAAATCCCTTTTTTATAAGCGCATCCTGTTTGGTCATCGTCTCCGCATCGACGTAAGCTAAGTATGAGATTAGGCTGAAACCTAAATTTTTTAAATTTTCCTTCGCTCCTTTTAAGACTGAATCTATCTCTTGCCCGCTAATTATTCTGTCGCGTGCAGTGATCATCTCAGATTGTAGGTAGGGCGCTATTTTTCTCTCTTCCGATGTTAGGTAGGTGTTTCGCGAAGAGAGTGCGAGACCATCTGGATCTCTTCGAGTACTACACCCAATGATTTTTGTGGATATTAACAAATCCTTAGTTAATTTCTTTATTATCTGGAGCTGCTGAAAGTCTTTTTCCCCAAAATAAGCTGTGTCGGCTTTCCCTATTATTAACAATTTCGCTACTATCGTAGCAACACCTTCAAAAAAATGTGGCCGATCCATCCCTTCCCACTTCTGGCCAAGTTCGCCGATATTTACTCGAGTGCTCTCTCCTTTGGGGTACATCAAGTCATTTGTGGGCGCGAAGACGCCCTCCACACCAACACTCCGCAGCTTTTTTACATCTTCATCGAAAGTTTTGGGATAGATCTCGAGATCCTCGTGGGCTGCAAATTGCATAGGATTAACAAAAATTGTGGCTAAGCAAATATGGCCGTCTAGCTTAGCCTTACGCATCAGGTCTAAGTGTCCCTCATGCAGAGCACCCATAGTTGGGATAAGAGCGAGGGTTCTCTCTAAGCCCCTAACTTGAGCTTGGAACATAGTTAGGTCTTCCAACGATTTGCAAATCTTCATGGCGCCACCTATGCCCCAGTTTGTTATTTATTCAAAGGTGAGACATAATGACGATCGGGTCTTCAGCAAAATTTCAATCTGTTGGAAAACATAACTCGTTGCACCCAACTTGTCGTGCGCTTCTTGATAACTCTTATCCTGACCCCTGGGAAATGAGTTTAGTAGAGGCACGCCGCGAGTTTCAGCGGCACAAGAGAGATATAAGTGGTCCCATTCCTTCAATAAGGTCTATAGAAACTGTACATGCGGAAATTAACCAGCGGCAGGTTCCAATCACTCTTTATCGCCCTCGTGTAGATAAAGCTCTACCTCTGGCAATAGCCAGTCATGGGGGGGGGCTTCGTTATTGGTGAACACGATTTTTACCATGCCCAATGCGCCCGTGTGGCAAACGCCGTAGACTGCATTGTGGCATCAGTAGGTTATGGACTATCGCCCGAGCATAGGTTTCCACAACCACTGGAGGACTGTCGTTTGGCATACAATTGGCTGCTGAAAGAACATGAGTGGCTCGGAATTAAGGTTGATAATGTCGCGATATACGGTGACAGTGCAGGCGCGAATTTAGCTGCTGCTTTGGGTGTTCTGGCAACTCAAGGTGTAATTCCGGCCCCACAGATGATCTGGATGATTTATCCGGTCACAGATATGCTTGCCCGTACTGAATCTCGTGAAAAATATTCGAAAGGATTTGGTTTGGATGAGAGCCATATGCGGTGGTATCGTGATCAGTATCTTGCTGATAGTGCTGATGCTGCAAAGATACTCGCTTCACCTGGAAGGATGTCTGGATCTACGGCCGCTGCATTCTCTCCAACGCTTATCCAAACTGCCGGATTTGATCCATTAAAGGATGAAGCGAGAGAGCTCGCGGAGCTTCTGTATAAAGCTGAACAACTTCTCTCTTACACATGTTACGAGGAGATGACACATGGATTTATTAATGCGTTTGATTTGCTCACAGAATCACAAATGGCAATAGACGAAGGTATCCGTTGGTTGAGGAAATACATCACGTAACCTCGTGTAAATGAGCAATAATAAAGTGGTGAAGCGTCAAACGTCGATCAGATAATTTGAGACGGAAGTTTTGAGAAATTGCTGTTTTGTTGGATCAAACCATGAACCAGAGGACCACAGGGAGAGTAATTAGTGCTAATAAGTTACTAGTCATTACTAAAGCGGCAGTCTCTTTTACCTGATTATTGTACATTGCGGCGAACATGTAGTTCAGCACGGCAATTGGCATAACGGTTTGTAGTATAAATATGTCTGCCGCCACTCCCTCAAATCTAAAAAGCCTTACCAAAACAAGCGCGATTGCTAAACCCAATAAGAATCTAGTTGCTGAAAGGGAGAGATTTCTAGGCAAACTGGAAATGTTTAGTTTTGATATGGAAACACCAAGCGATACCAGAACGATTGGTATAACCATGCCGCCAAGGATCTTCGTTGCATCCATAAGCCAGTTTGGAGCCAGTAATTGGCCAGTTTGCTCGCGCCACCAAATTAACCCTAAAGTGGCCGTTACTGACCACAAAACGGGACTTTGAAGAACCGTAATAATAGATGCCTCTCCTTGGTGTGCCCAACGACCAATAGTGTGCATAAGCATCGCAGAAACTGAGAAGTAAATTAGCGCATAAGATTCGCCTGCAGCTCCAAATGCAAGAAAACACACGGGAAGGCCGACATTTCCCACATTCGGAAAAGAAAATGCAGCGGTTAACGCCTTGCGGTCACCTCCGAAAATTGGAAGTATGAGATAAGAGGCGATCGTTACGGCTGAAATGACTGCAAGCACGGCTGCCATAAATTTAACCAGTTCAAAGAATTGCACTTCATGGATTAAAAGAAAGTGGAAAAGCAGACAGGGGGTCCCAATCAAGGTAACGAATGCAGTTATTTCTTGTGTTGGATAATTTCGTCCCGATCTAGCCCAGAAAAATCCGGTGCCTGCGACTGCTAGTACAGGCAATAAGATATTTAGAACTGCTAGGAACTGATCAATCAGTAAGGTCATGATTCGATTAAGTTAATTGAGTGTCGCAGAGCCATATAGGGCCCATAGAATTAAGCAGACAGCGCTTCTATGAGGGGTGTATTTTTTTGTCAGTTCTATCCCCTGTTTAACTGTTGGTTTTTCAGGCAGAGACAGAAGTATCTGCAAGCCTTTTTCTAAAGCTAAATCTCCTGGCGGATAGATGTCTTGCCTTCCTTCTGAAAACATCAAGTAAATTTTTGCAGACCAGGGACCAAAGCCTCGAATTTTAGTAAGCATTTCTGTGGCCGTTTCATCATCTAAGGTTTTCAGTTCCATCAGAGGCAATGCGCCGGTGTGGACGGCTTGCGCGAGGTCCATTGCATATTCTATTTTTCTTGCGGATAGACCAGCGGATCGCAAATCATTCCAATCAAGGCTCAGAAAACTAGAGCAACAGGGGGAGCCATCCATGAGTGCCCAGACTCTACCTCGAATTGCAGCGGCGGCTTTAACTGAAAGTTGTTGTCCTATAATAGTAGCTAACAATGTTGGGAACCCTGGAGCACTGTGGCGCGTTTTCGGAATTCCCACTCGGTTAATTGCAAAAGCAATTTCATCGTGCTCTGCCGCCAAAGCTTTCAAGCCATCATGGACTACTTTTTGTCTTGATGCATTTTTAGCCATCATAGGAAATACAATTGCCTTTATCTAAATGAATATGATCATGATGGCCTTCGTCGCTCCAAGGGGCCAAAACAACCGAAAAATATGAACAAGTTGAATTTGTTATTGTCCTAAGAAAACGGCGCTTTAGTCCTTGCCCTCGGAACCAATCGTTAAAGATAGATGTTAAGGACCTATCAGATAGAATAAATACAATCAAACCCCGCATTAGGCTCTTAGCCTGACTGCTAGCCAACAGAAGGTCCATAGCATAAATATACTAGCACTAATCGATCCGCGGATGGTTCCAGAGATTTTAGATCGTCCTGCCTGTCGAGCTTGATACGGAAGCGGAATTTCTTTCCAAGAAAGCTTAGATGAAGCCGCCTTTATTTGCATTTCTATAGTCCAGCCAAAACCTCGATCGGTCATATTAAGCATATCTAAAGTGTCTCGACGAATTGCTCTAAATGGACCTATGTCTTGAAAGTGGACACCCCACCGTAAGTGAATTAGATAGCAAAGTAATCTGTTGCCTATGGTTTGAAGCCAGTTCATTTCGCCGGCTGTGGTTATTCGGGCCGCTGAGGATACTAAGGCCCCGTTTTCTAGTGCAATCACTAAGCTTTGTAGCTGTTCTACTGGGTCGCTGCCATCCGCAGAGGCGTAGACCAATATCTGCTTCGATGCTGCTTGTGACCCCGCCCAGACTGCCGCTCCATAACCTCTTCGCGGTTCACTAATAACTTTATATCCCAAGTTTTTTGCGATTAATGCGGTGTCGTCTGAGCTTCCGTTGTCAACAACTATGACCTCGATATCCGTTGGAAGTCTTTTAGCTAATAATGGCAAGGTTTTTGCCTCGTTAAGCGCTGGGATTATTAAGCTTACGGGCAACATTCTTTAAATATAAAGCTAAAGCAAGAGCAATTGAAGGGCCAAATTCCAGCCAAACTAGCACCTTATCAAAGAACATTTCCAGATCACTCTCCTGGAATAATGGCCTCAAATAATATAGGGGTAAAGTAGCAACTAAAACTAAACCCGACCAGCGGATTGGATGATAAGTTGTTAATAGAAAAGGCACTATCCAAACCCAATACCATGGAAAAAATGTTGGGCTTAGCATCAGAAGACTACCAGTCAGTATCAATGCAACCAGTGCGGGGTTATTTTTAAGTTTTGAAAAGGGTAGCATGAGGCTCAAAAGAATGGGAACGCAAAGTGATAAAATCCGGGCCGGACTTTGACCGAATAAGCGGCTAAGAACCGTAAATATAGCATCGTTTAGCTCCCAATACCGACTATATGCGCGCAGACCTGAATGGTCTGTCATAAAATAAATCGCCTGCGGCAGGAAAATTAACGAAATGAGAGAAGTTAAAGCTAAGCCCACGATTATCTGTAATCTAAAGGTAGGCAGCGCACTCAGAGTAATTGGAACTAGTAGTATTGGCCAGTGTCTGATGGCAATTGCAAGCAATAGAAAGATTATAGCAGGTATTATACGACCTTCCCGCAAGCTAAGCAGCCAACCGAGAAGTGCTGGAAATAACCACACATCAAAGTGCAGACCATTGTATGTCACGAGGACAAGTAGAGGATTCAGCGCGATTGCCCAAGCACAGTACTGAAATTCATGAGGTCGCGCCCAACGCTTTAATATGATTAGCGTGGCGAGCTCCGCTAAAATGAAACTAGTAAAAAAGCCACTTGAAATCGGACCCGGTAGTAAATCAATTAAGGCGAAGGAGACAATTGCGAGTGGAGCATAAATTGTCGAGAACAGCAATGTATCTTGCCGAATTGAGCTAATTAACGCTGTTTCTTGCTTTTGTAATGCAAGAATTTCCGGAGGGAGTTTCGTTAGGAAATCGCTTATTGGATACGCATATGGGTTAAAACCATGAGCTAGTAGTTTGCCGTCCCAAAAATATCGGAAAAAGTCGAGTTCCTCGAAAGGCTCAAAATTGAAGGCAATCAGCCGAAGAGCAAGGCCGAGGCTTACGGCTATCCAGACAGGGACATGCAATTGCCGCCAAAGAGCAAATAACCAAATAAGCCCTGAAACTGTAAGAAGAGATACTACGATCATTCCAGGATAATATTTAACGACCAATCATATGGTATGAATCGAAGACGCTGGGCCTCACCATAGTTATTATCGGTATAACTAGAAATGTGCTGAATAGTTTCCGCATCGGTGCTACCAAAATCCTGCGAAAACCAGTTATATATTTGAGATACACCCAAACGCTTGCCTTCCAAGCCACCAACTCCCCGTGGATGATTTATGTACTCTGTTGCTGCATAGTCTAATTGAGAATTAAGTGAATTACCCTCAAAAACGAGAGCTTGGAGATTTGGACACGACAAGCTAGCGCAGTTTAATGCATAGTGAATCCGCGGTTCATCCCATTGCCGACGAATTATTTGGTTTTCTATATGGTCCAAGGAGATAGCTGTACCCATAACTTCGAAATGATTCGTCAAAAAGAAGTAAGGCTTGTTTCTATCTACGTTGGTAAATTCTCCTAGTTCAAGGACTAAAAAAATCATGCCAGCGTTGTAGAAGTTGATCCAATAAGCGAGTGCTTCCTGATCACTAAGTAATGCGGGGTCAATTTTTTCT
>CAXQZM010000045.1:0-12029 GCA_964228455.1 Alphaproteobacteria bacterium
CGGCGTCTTCTTTTGGTGATGATCGGATCTTTATTGAAAGATTTGTTGAAAATCCACGGCACATTGAAATTCAAGTTATTGCCGATTCACATGGGAATGTGGTTTATCTTGGTGAACGTGAGTGCTCAATACAGCGCAGAAACCAAAAGGTGATTGAAGAGGCTCCAAGTCCGTTCCTCGATGAGCCTACTAGAAAAGCGATGGGGAAGCAGGCTTGCGATCTTGCAAAAGCTGTAGGTTATCGCTCTGCAGGCACGGTTGAATTCATTGTCGATAAGGATCGAAATTTTTTCTTTCTAGAAATGAATACAAGACTTCAGGTTGAGCATCCTGTGACAGAGCTTGTAACTGGATTAGATCTTGTTGAGTTGATGATACGTGTTGCTGAAGGGGAAAAACTTCCAATTGCCCAGGGTGACGTTAAATTAAATGGTTGGGCTATTGAGAGTCGAATCTATGCCGAGGACCCTTTCAAAGGATTCTTGCCCTCGATCGGGCGGCTATCGCGTTACGATAGCCCGCAGGATGGTCCCACAAGTTCAGGCGCATTCATTAGAAATGACACCGGTGTTTACGCAGGGGCGCAAATACCGATCTATTATGATCCGATGATCGCTAAGCTGTGCACTTGGGCACCCACCCGAGAAATGGCAATTAATACTATGCAGGAGGCCTTGGACGGAACCAGAATTGAAGGTTTAGCGCACAATATTCCGTTTTTATCTGCGATTATGGATCAACCTAAGTTCATTTCTGGAGATATCACCACTCATTTTATTTCCGAGCATTACCCGGAAGGTTTCGGAATAGAGGTTATGCCGGATCAAATTCGAAAGTCCATAGCTTCCGAGATTGCTGCGCTATATGCGGATCAGAGATGCCGGCTTACAGGGATTAGTTATAGAGCCTCAAACTATACAGTCAGTTTCAGTGATGGGGATGAAATCGCTACTGCTGGTCTTCGGGTTCCCGGGGGAGTTCGGTTAATTCAAGATGGACACCGGTTCAATTACTCGTACAGGCAATTTGTTGGAACCGCCATTATTAGGCCTCATCGGGCCTCAGCCCTAATGCACATAATGCCCGACGTGCAGCTGGGTCCAGACCTAAAAAAGCTAATTTGTCCTATGCCTGGTGTCTTAAAGTCCCTTCATGTAAGCATTGGAGAGCATGTGGAGGCAGGCCAGATGGTTGCGGTTGTAGAGGCAATGAAAATGGAAAATGTTTTGAGAGCTGAAGCGGGCGGCAAGATCAAGGCTGTCCCGGTTAGCGAGGGGCAAAGCCTAGCCCAAGAAGATCTGATTTTGGAGTTAGAGTAAAGCTTATGAGAACATTCCATGATTGGTATGCTCTAGCAGAGAAGGAATTGCGTGAACGCGATATAAGAGACCTTACTACTACCAATCTGGAAGGCCTTGAAACAAAGCCTTTGTATAATCAGGACGATGTTGCTGACCTGGATCACATCGGCACCCTACCTGGCTTTGAACCATTCACCCGTGGTCCGAAAGCGACGATGTATGCCGGAAGGCCTTGGACTGTTCGTCAATACGCGGGTTTCTCTACAGCTGAGGAGTCCAATAAATTCTACAAAAAGGGATTAGATTCGGGAGTTAGAGGTCTGTCAGTTGCTTTTGATCTCGCAACACATCGTGGCTATGATTCGGACCATCCTCGTGTTGCCGGTGATGTTGGCAAAGCGGGAGTTGCTATCGATTCCGTCGAGGACATGAAAGTGTTGTTCAACGGCATACCGCTTGATCAGATGTCGGTCTCTATGACGATGAACGGAGCCGTAATTCCAACGCTTGCTTGCTTCATAGTTGCCGCAGAAGAGCAGGGCGTTGCGACTGATAAGCTATCGGGCACGATACAAAATGATATTCTCAAAGAGTTCATGGTGAGAAACACGTTCATCTATCCACCCGAACCCTCAATGCGTTTGGTTGCAGATATTATTGCTTACACGGCTCAAAAGATGCCAAAGTTTAATTCAATTTCTATCTCTGGCTATCATATGCAAGAAGCTGGGGCTGATTTAGTTCAAGAGCTCGCTTTCACACTTGCTGACGGTCGGGAGTATGTTCGATCTGCGATTGCAAGGGGATTAGACGTGGACTCCTTCGCCCCCCGTTTGTCATTTTTCTTTGCGATAGGGATGAACTTTTTTGCTGAGATAGCAAAGCTCCGTGCAGCACGAACTTTGTGGGCCAGGCTAATGCTTGAGTTTAAGCCAAAATCGGAAAAATCATTAGTACTTAGAACACACTGTCAAACTTCTGGCGTCAGTTTGCAAGAGCAGGATCCCCTAAACAACATTGTTAGAACGGCGTTTGAGGCCATGTCTGCAGTTTTGGGTGGCACCCAATCGCTGCATACTAATTCGTTTGATGAGGCAATTGCATTGCCATCTGATCAAGCGGCAAGAATTGCGAGAAATACTCAATTGATTTTGCAGCATGAAACTCGTGTCACTGACGTGGTGGATCCTATGGCTGGTTCTTATTATTTGGAATCCTTGACAGATCAGCTTGCGAAGAAAGCATGGGATTTAATGGAGGAAATTGAGGCTGCCGGAGGTATGACGCAAGCAGTCATCGATGGACTACCTAAAAAACGGATTGAAGAATCTGCAGCCCGCCGGCAGGCTGCCATTGAGAAGAAAGAACAGATTATCGTTGGAGTAAACGAGTTTCAGTCTGATTCAGAAGACGCAATTGATGTTCGAGAGATAGACAATGAAGAGGTGCTCGCAGCTCAAATAAGGCGGTTGCGTGACGTGAGATCTCGACGGAACTCTGCCAGTGTGCATAGCGCGCTAGCCAAACTGGAGAATTCGGCGAGGGGCGATGATAACATTCTTGAGGTAGCAATTGAGGCAGCTCGATGCAGGGCGACAGTTGGCGAAATTTCAGATTCTTTAGAGAAAGTTTTCGGTCGTTATCAGCCTGTTACTCGAGTTGTTAAAGGAATCTTTGCAGATTCTTTCGCCGATGATTTAAAATTTGAAAGCCTCCGGCGTAAGCTAGAGAAGTTCGAATTTAAGCATGGCCGTGCACCGAAGATCCTAATTGTAAAAATGGGTCAAGATGGGCATGATAGAGGTGCCAAGATGATTGCAGGGGCGTTTGCCGACCTGGGTTTTGAGGTAACCATGGGGGATCTTTTTCAGACACCGGAAGAAGCAGCTCAAAGTGCATTAAGCGGGGGTGTCGACGCCATTGGAGTTTCCACTCAGGCAGCGGGCCACAAGACCCTTATTCCTGCGCTAATGGAGAGCCTCGATTCAGCTAAAGCTTCCAACATAGAGGTTGTGTGTGGAGGCGTAATACCAGAAAGAGATTACTCGTTTCTTAGGCAACGAGGTATTAGAGCAATTTTTGGACCAGGTTCATCGGTGCTTGACGCAGGTGAACAAGTGCTAGATTTAATTGAGCAGCACTATAAAATCGCATGAGTCATGCTTAGAGCAATCCTATCATTAACATTATGGTGGCTCCCATCATTAGTGTTTGCTCACGAGTTTGAAGCTGACCGGATTGAGATATTTAATGCAAGGGCCGCTGTTCTTGATGGTGATACAACGACACTGTTTGTAACAATGACCATTGCCAATGGGTCTGCGACTACCGATTTGATAGGATTTGAAACCACCCGCGGGACTGTCGGTGATTGGATCGAAGTGAGAAATGTTTTTGGCCGAGAACGCCTAAAAGTGCTTGAACGAAAAACCATTCGCACCCGAACCCTTTATGAGCTTCAAATGCCCGATGCATATCTAATCATCAATGATGTTAACCCCAATGTCTATACCGCAGATTACGGGTATATTTTACTACATGTTCTTTTTGGTGATGGCACAGGCCGTGATGTTGCGGCATGGATTGACCCGATCTACGTTCAGGTAGGTAATTGAATGGTTGATTTGGCTAAAGTTTATAATTAAAGGCCCGCAGTCTAAGACGAATTTGCCCCTTTTTTTGGGCCACAAAAGGATTTCCAATGGCTGTTCCAAAGTCGAAAATATCTCGCTCACGTCGCAACATGCGACGAGCTCACGATGCCGTGTCTCCGGACACGTCTGCAACGTGCTCAAACTGTGGCGAAATGCACCGGCCACATCACGTGTGCCCGCATTGCGGAACTTACAACGGCCGTGAAGTGGTTGAGGTTGCTGCCTAGACTTTATTGTTCTAGCGCACTCTAACTAGATATGAGTGCAACCCGCGAAATTTTGCCACCATCACAGGTAGTCGCAGTAGATGCGATGGGTGGAGATCACTCTCCTGATGTGATTGTAGCCGGTGTGGCAGAGGCCGCCCGACTTCATTCTGCAGTTACTTTTTTACTGTTTGGCGAGTCTCAGCACTTAAGAAAGCTCATTTCTAAATTTCCAGAAGTAGCAGATCGCATTGTAATACGTGCTACGGATGTTGTTATTCCAGATGACGAAAAGCCATCGAGGGCGATGCGTGCAGAGTATGAAAGCTCCAGCTTGTCAAAGGCGATAATTGCGGCGGCTTTGGGTGAGGCCCAGTCAGTCGTTTCAGCAGCAAATACTGGTATAGTAATGGCTCTGGCTATGCAGCATATAGGATTAATTGAGGGAATATCTCGTCCTGCTGTAGCGTCTTACATGCCGACCCTGAGGAATGAATCTGTGGTTTTAGATCTTGGCGCCAATTTGACTGTGAAGGGCGAGCACCTCTTTCAATTTGCCATTCTAGGAACAGTTCTCGCACAAACGATGCTGGCTATCCCAAACCCTAGAATTGGACTGCTAAATATTGGAACTGAGAGGACCAAAGGGCCTAATCACATTCAACGCGGTTACGAGTTAATTAAAGGCAATCAATGGCCTGGTGATTTTGTAGGCTTTTCTGAACCCCATGATCTGGTCAATGGGGATGTGGATGTGCTGGTATGTGATGGATATGCTGGCAATATAATGCTTAAGTCTACCGAAGCGACCGCACATCTTATTGGAGCTTACACGAAAGCTAGCTTCAAAGAGACCTTTCTATCCCGTTTAGGTTACATGCTAGCAGCGAGACAATTTGCTAAACTTCGTCGGCGAACTGATCCACGCCGTTATAATGGGGCCGTAATGGCGGGCTTAAAAAAAGTTTGTGTTAAATCCCACGGTGGTGCCGATTCTCTATCCTTCACCGCCGCACTGGAGTTATCAATAGACATGGTAAATGAAGGATATGCTACCCGTGTTTCCGATTTGTTGCCATCTTAAGGCGTGATTTTTGTCACAGATTCGCTCTCTAAGCTATTAAAAATACTCAAAAAATTGACCTGACATATTACTCGAACCCATAAGTGGCGTCCGACGACTTAAATCTATGTAGGCAATTACCGGACAATTATTTCGCGTTACGGTGCTTACACTATAAAGGAGGTAGCTATGGCTGGGGCTTTGACGCGTAATGATTTAACAGAGGCTGTTTACAGAGAAATTGGTTTATCTCGAACTGACTCCGCAATGCTGGTTGAGCAAGTGCTGAATGAGGTAATTGGTAACTTGGAAGATGGTAACCCAGTTAAGATTGCCGGGTTTGGTAGCTTTAGCGTGCGCTCGAAGAAAGATAGGATAGGGAGAAATCCAAAGACGGGAGAGGAAGTAACGATTGAGCCTCGCCGTGTTTTGTCTTTCCGCGCAAGCTCAATGCTAAAAGATAGATTAAATAAATATTAGGCATAAGGATGGATAAGCCGCAAAAATCTCCTGAGGCCTATCGTACTATATCGGAGGTCTCTGATCAGTTGGATGTACCTCAACATGTTCTCAGGTTTTGGGAAACGAAGTTCCCGCAAGTTGCTCCTATGAAGCGAGCGGGCAACCGCAGATACTACGACCCTTCTCATGTAGAGCTACTCGAACGTATCCGAGATTTGCTCTATGTTGAGGGTTACACGACAAAAGGAGTCCAAAAACTCCTTGAGGAAGGTAGGTTATTAGAGTCTGTGGTTTCTCCAAGTAGTAAATCCAAAGACACTCAGTTGGACCCAAGTACCAGTGATGGACTTTCTGGCGTCCGTGAGCGAGTAATAAGCGCAAAAGAACGTTTGGTTAAGGCTATTTATTAGAAATACGCGCCAGCCCATGAGGGAGCTCAGCAGCTAACTCGGCTTCCTCAAATGTTGATAGACCACAACCTTGCCGTCCTTAATGTGTGCACAGCCCATAACGACATTATTGTGACCCTCTCCCATAACTTCATGGGTACCAACAATGAGATCATCGGATTCATAAAATGTTTCAGTCACATTGGAGGCTCTAAAGTCGGTTGTTTTAACCCACTCTAAAGTTTCTTCTCTATCCATATCGGACGTAGGCCACTGAAAGTTTTCTGCAAGCATGGGTTCCAAGAGCATCGGGTCATTGCTTGCACTGCTTGTCACCCACGCATTTACCCAATCTTTCCAGGTAATTGTCATTATATAATCCTTCCAATTAATAAAATACATGCCGCTCTAATTCGGACGCCTTAGGCACAATAATTACTCAACTAGGTCGCCCGATAGCGGAATTGTATGCCTATTTTCGGAATCGTACTCCTGAAGCATTGGTCTTCGTTGATCCAGCCAGTTCACAACCCCGTCTTTGGCACTTTCCTCAAATGTCTCAGCATTCCTAATGATTACTACTACAACCTCATCACCAGCTCTCATGGTAAAGTGAGTACCTGGCTCACTATCTTTTCCGTTTTCAAGCACATCAGAAAGAAATTCATCATAATGCTCCGGTTTAGGCTTAAATCGAATTACACTTAGCTTTTTGCTCATGTTAATGCTCCAATAAAATTTTTTAGTAAGGCTTTTATTAAGGGCGCACGGTAGAGCATCAAGACCTGTATACTAACCCTCTTTTGAAAAGATCTACTGGTAGCCATTTAGAGAGTTAACAAAAAATTCAGGACAGTGGTCGGACGGACAGGATTCGAACCTGCGACCCCTACACCCCCAGCGTAGTGCTCTACCAGGCTGAGCTACCGTCCGACGAAATTGGATCTCGAAATACTGGGAAGGGTGAAGGGCGCATACGGGCCTGTCTTTCAAGGGTCAAGCTTCGAAATGGTTCAATGTTGACGGTATTGCAGGGCACTCATGTCGCTACTAGTGTTGCGTTTTTAACAGCAATCCCTAAAGGCGCTTGCAAACGCTTTCATTAAAGGAACCGATATATGAAAATGACGACAGAAGAGGCTTTTGTAAAAGTATTGCAAATGCACGGTATTCAGCATGCATTTGGGATCATTGGGTCAGCAATGATGCCAATATCCGACCTTTTCCCCTCGGCTGGTATTAAGTTTTGGGATTGCGCACATGAATGTAATGCTGGGATGTCTGCCGATGGGTACACTCGCGCTACCGGCAAAATGTCTATGGCAATCGCACAGAATGGCCCGGGCATAACTAATTTCGTTACTCCCATCAAAACTGCTTACTGGAACCACACACCTCTTTTACTCGTCACTCCACAAGCTGCAAACAAGACAATTGGCCAAGGTGGGTTTCAGGAAGTCGAGCAAATGGCTCTTTTCAAAGACATGGTTTGCTACCAAGAAGAGGTTCGCGACCCATCTAGGGTTGGAGAAGTGTTAAATAGGGTGATTACACAAGCTTTCCGGCTTTCGGCGCCTGCCCAAATAAACATTCCACGAGATATGTGGACTCAAGTGATTGATATCGAGCTGCCACAAATCGTCAAAATCGGAAGAAACGCTGGTGAAGAGAGTGCGCTGAATGTGGCAGCTGAAATGTTATCAGATGCAAAATTTCCTGTATTGTTAAATGGTGCAGGGGTAATATTAGCCGGCGGTATCGATGCATCAAAAGCTTTGGCGGAAAAACTCGATGCGCCAGTATGTTGCAATTATCAGCATAACGATGCTTTCCCAGGGAATCACCCACTATTTGCAGGCCCTTTAGGGTATAATGGGTCTAAAGCGGGTATGGAATTAATTGCCAAGGCGGATGTGATTCTTGCCCTAGGGACAAGGTTGAACCCCTTTTCTACGCTACCCGGTTACGGCATGGATTATTGGCCAAAAGATGCAAAGATTATTCAGGTAGATATCAATGCAGACCGAATTGGCTTAACGAAGAAAGTGGCCGTTGGAATTCAGGGTGATGCCAAGCAGGTTGCTGAGCAAATCTTAGCCCGTCTGACTCCGTCCGCAGGAGATGTTGGCCGTTCCGATCGGACAAATATCATCGCTGAAACTAAATCTCGGTGGGCGCAAGAGCTAACCTCTATGGACCATGAAGATGATGATCCTGGCACAACTTGGAATGAACGTGCACGTTCGGATAAGCCTCAGCATATGTCGCCTCGCATGGCTTGGCGTGCAATAATGCAGGCACTCCCTAAAGAGGCAATTATTTCCTCTGATATCGGAAATAACTGTGCAATTGGTAATGCATATCCAACCTTTGAAGAGGGTAGAAAATATCTTGCTCCAGGGCTCTTTGGTCCTTGTGGGTACGGTTTACCTGCGATTTTGGGTGCAAAGATTGGACAGCCAGAAACTCCTGTAGTTGGCTTTGCTGGCGATGGCGCGTTTGGTATCTCAATGAATGAGATGACTGCTTGCGGTCGTGGCGATTGGCCTGCGATAACAATGATTATTTTTCGAAACTATCAATGGGGTGCAGAGAAGCGCAACTCGACACTTTGGTTCGACGATAACTTTGTGGGTACTGAACTTAATGAGGGTGTCGAGTATGCCAAGATTGCTGAGGGCTGTGGACTCAAGGGTGTCCAGGCTACATCAATGGAAGAGTTGACCGGAGTTCTAAATACAGCGGTTAAGGAACAAATGGAAGACAATGTTACGACCTTTATTGAGGTTGTACTAAACCAGGAACTAGGGGAGCCTTTCCGCAGGGACGCAATGAAAAAACCAGTTTCAGTAGCTGGCGTTAGCCAAGACGATATGGTGAGTGATCAGCCTCTCGCTGCGTAGGCGCAGACGTTATTGATTTGCTTAACGAGCAAATGTAATAGAAAAAAGGGGGCTCATGGCCCCCTTTTTTTCTGATGTTAAAAATACTCCTGGCGAAGAGCGCCAAACTATAGTTTGGCGATGACTAACCATTCCGCCGCACTCGCTAGAGACTAGATATCCTAAACTGGCCTGCTAAGGGCGGGTTATGAGTGATTTTCAAGATGCCAAAAAGTTGGTTCAGACGTTTAATAATGAGATTGACTTGGGTCGGTCGTTGTCGGCTATTTTTTCAGAACACACAGCGCTTGATTATTGTTGGAGAGGCGTTCGCCCATTTTACAACAAGAACAGTGCCGATGATGTTATTGAGACATTTTGGAAGCCGCTAAAACATGCCTTCACAGGATTTGAGCGTCGTGAAGATATTTTCTTTGCTGGGTCATGCGAAAGCGAACAGGGAAAGAATGGAGCTATATGGACTTGTTCAATGGGTCATTTTGCTGGACTATACGATAACCCGTTGATTGAGATTCCGGCAACGGGAAGACTTACGTTTTTGCGGTATGCCGAGTTTAACCGTGTTGATGACAACAAGATAATCGAGACAGCTATTTGGTTGGATTTAATAGGGCTTATGCATGACTGTGGGGTATACCCACTTCCACCAATGACTGGGCGTTGGTTCACCTATCCTGGGCCAAAGGGCGGGCAGGGAAGGTTGCTTGACAAGCATGATCCTGCCGAGGGTGAGAAAACCCTTACGCTTTTAAATAAAATGATTGCGAACCTTGGTGCGGCTAACCTGAAGAATGATGAGCACTTTCCAGCCGAGCTCCTTAGAGAGCATTGGACCGAAGACATGACCTGGTATGGTCCGTGCGGAATTGGTGCGACGCGCACTATCCCTCGCTACCAACAGCAACATCAGTACCCATTCAGACTAAATCTTTATGATAAAAAGTTTAATGGGCACGTAGCCAGGTTTGCTGAAGGAGATTTTGCAGCCTTTTTCGGTTGGCCGAACTTGAGTAATAAAAACTCAGGAGGTTTTTTGGGTATGGTTAACAGTAATACCGATGCTCCTATGCGTGTAGTTGATGTCTACCGACGGGAGGGCCAAAAGTTAGCTGAAAATTGGGTTTTAATTGATTTACCCCATTATCTAAGCGAGCAAGGGCTTTGCGTATTTGAGCGGATGCGCCAACTCTCTGGAAAGTCGTTTTAAAGCATTTAAAATGACGCGGTCTGGACTGCCTGGTTTTAACAGTAGTACTAGACGAGCTAACGATATGGATGTGTCAGCTGTTAAAAAACCAATCAACACCGCTAAAGGTCTGCCGAATGAATTCTATATTGACCACGAAGTCTTTGAATTAGAAAAAGAGAAGATATTTTTTGCTGGTTGGACGGCCATCACCTTTGGGAAAGAAGTGTCGAATATTGGCGATGCAAAGCCGTTAGAGCTTTTGGGCATCCCATTGTTAGTTGTCAGAGGCGAAGACAAAAATATTAGGGTGTTTCAAA
Organism: Alphaproteobacteria bacterium; assembly: GCA_964228455.1. Taxonomy (GTDB): domain Bacteria; phylum Pseudomonadota; class Alphaproteobacteria; order UBA7985; family UBA7985; genus CAXQZM01. Next base: position 10,485 of record CAXQZM010000045.1, read on the forward strand.
ACACATGCCGGCACAGAGGGATGATCCTGGTTCAAGAGAAAAAAAATATTAAAGGGGCAATACGTTGTCCCTATCATTCTTGGTGCTACTCAACGAAAGGTGAGTTAAAAACTACTCCTCATGTAGGAGGTCCAGGCCAGAATACGCACCCCGATATGGATCGGACAGCCCTTGGTTTAGTTTCTATCCGATCTCATGTCTGGCGGGATGTGGTGTTTGTAAACATTAGTGGCACCGCAGAGCCTTTTGAAATCGTAAACAAAGATCTGATGAAGCGTTGGGCCGAATTTGAGCAACCTATTTATCATGGTTGCGCTGATAGCTCATTCAAATTAGAAATACATTGTAATTGGAAGCTTGCTGTAGAGAATTATTGTGAGTCATATCACCTGCCATGGGTGCACCCAGGATTAAACTCATATTCACGTCTTGAGGACCATTATAACATTGAGAAGCCAGGAGAGTATTCAGGACAAGGCTCACTTGTGTACAACCCCTTGCTGTCATCTGACGGGGAACGCTTTGACGACTTTCCAGGCTTAAGCGAGCACTGGAACAAAGCGGCAGAGTATATCGCTCTTGCGCCGAACGTCTTACTAGGAGTTCACCGTGATCATGCATTTGCAATCATTTTAGAGCCCCTTAGCAATAGTAAAACGAGAGAACACATTGAGATATACTACGCCTCTTCCAAAATGGCTGAGAGTGGATTTTCAGATCTTAGACGCAAAAACACTATGATGTGGAAGGAAGTTTTCGAGGAGGATATCTTCGTTGTCGAGGGTATGCAGCGGGGAAGACATGGCAGGTATTTTGACGGTGGCAAATTCTCTCCTGTCATGGAGGGACCTACGCACCTTTTTCACAGGTGGGTCGCTGACCGAATGAGCTAATGGATATAAACCGTAAGTTGATCGCTGCACACACTAAGGGTGACATTGAAAATATAGCTAGGCTTTATGCACAAGCTGCATCACAGGTTGATGAGATTCCTGACAAGGTTGCTTACTATCTTACTCATGCTTATGTTTTTGCACTTGAGGCGGGTATAACTGAAGCAGAGGATTACCGCAAAACTCTTAAGTCCTTAGGGAGGGAAGAATGAAATCACATGCCAAAGCGGTGGTAATTGGCGGGGGCGTAGTTGGCGCTTCCGTACTTTACCACCTCAGCAAGTTCGGTTGGAAGGATGTTGTTTTGCTGGAAAGGTCAGAGCTCACGGCGGGCTCTACCTGGCATGCGGCTGGAGGGATGCATACGATCAACGGTGATCCAAATGTTGCAAAACTTCAGAAATATACGGTCGATCTATATAAGGAGATCGAGGAGAATAGCGGCCAAGACGTTGGCCTGCATATGACCGGTGGTGTCATGTTAGCTGCGACAAAAGAACGTTTTGATTGGCTAAAATCGATTGCTGGAAAAGGAAAATATATGGGCTTGGATGCCCAAATTATATCACCCAAAGAAGCACATGATTTGATGCCGCTACTTGACCCCGATCAATTTGTTGGAGCTCTTTTTGATGAAGTAGAGGGCCACTTG
>CAXQZM010000046.1:0-26146 GCA_964228455.1 Alphaproteobacteria bacterium
AGGAATTATTGAGGCACAACGCCAAGATTTACTGGGTATTGTGGGCGTGCAGCTTACTTCGATATACGAACGCATTTTGGAGGAAAGTCAGGCTTCATTCCTGTTTAATCAGCAATCTGTTTTGGTCGCACCACCTGGCGCTTACATTACAGATCTTGCAATTGAGCGGCTTAACGAACTTTTGCCGGCTATCAATTTTGAGATAAACATTACAGATTCTGATAACTCTGAGCTCTAAGGATGTAAAATGACTGATCCAGTTTTTTTTAATTTTCATGAGCGTCTTAGCGCGGAATTTGTATTTGAGAGATTAAAGCACGCCGACCTAATATCTCCTGATATCGATTTTTCTAAATTTCCGATTGAATACCGGGCTATTCAAACACTGTCCCAAGCAGGACAAGAAGATATAAGTTTCTTTCATAATGCTAAATACGCGTCTGATTTATCAGAGAGTAAAGCAGGCCTAATCTTTGTTCCAAAAGGGCTTCTTGAAAGGTTTTGTCAGAACAAGCCTTGCTTGGAGGTCAACGATGTGCACCGAGCCATAGCTCTTATAGGCAATGCCTTCTTAAATGATGACCAGGCATCTTCTATTTGGCACCCAACGGCAATAGTTGCTGAGGATGCAGTGGTTGGAACAGGTGTCAGCTTGGGGCCATACGTAGTGATAGGCTCTGGTGCTAAAGTGGGATCAGGCAGTCGGATTGCTGCGCATGTTCATTTAGATTCAAATATCGTTTTAGGGGAAAATTGCCGGATCGATTCAGGAGTGAAAATTAGTCATGCGATTGTTGGTGATCGCGTTCATATTAAGCCAGGTGCCTGCATTGGGCAACGTGGGTTTGGATGGGCATTAAGTCCAAATGGGCACGAGCCTAAGCCACAATTAGGACGTGTTTTTGTAGGTTCAGATGTTGAAATAGGCGCAAATACTGCAATTGATCGGGGATCCGTTGAGGACACAGTCATCGGTCAAGGCACGGTAATTGATAACCTTTGCCACATCGCCCATAATTGTCATTTAGGGCGCTATTGTGCGGTAGCAGCTAACACGGCGTTCGCTGGCACCACTATTTTGGGCGATTTTGTGCAAATTGGCGGTGCTGTGGCATCCAAAGGACATGTGAGGGTTGGCGATGGTGCTAAAGTTCGAATTGATAGCTTTATTGGCACTAATATCGGAGATGGAGCAGATGTAGCAGGTCGGCCTGCTCGAGCAATATCGGCATATCGCCGCTTACTTCGCCACTGGTCACGCGCTGGGCGAGGCGCTAAGGGTTAATAGTCATATTTAGCAAAAAATTTGATAGCTAAAATTAAAAGAGGTTTTGACGTGGAAAAGCTTATGGAAGATGGAAAAAGAATTAACGATCTTTCTTTGGATATTGAGGGTATCTTAAAATTACTTCCTCATCGCTACCCGTTTCTTTTAGTAGATCGACTTGTATCACTCGACCGGGAACAGAGGCATGCACAAGCGCAAAAAATGGTTACCGTCAACGAACCATATTTTGAGGGACATTTTCCGGCTCAGCGCGTTATGCCTGGCGTATTACAAATGGAAGCCCTTGCTCAATTAGGAGCGCTTTATGTGCTCAGAGCATATCCCGAGGTAAAAACAAAGGCCATATATCTTATGTCGATGGATAACTGCCGCTTTCGAAAAACAGTAATTCCAGGATCCGTGCTCGATCTAAATGTGAGCATGGTCCATGAGCGACGGGCACGTTTGATATTTAAGTTTAAGGGGGTAGCAAGTGTTAACGGCGAAGTGGCTTCTGAGGCTGACTTCACGGCAATGGGAGTTTCCGCGGATTAAATGAGTGCTTTAATACATAAGAGCGCAGTTATTGATCCCACTGCCGTATTGGCCGATGATGTGGAGGTTGCGCCATTTGCGTTTATTGGTCCAAATTGTCGCTTAGCCTCGGGTGTGCGGGTAGGTCACGGAGCAACGATTGAACAAAATACGACTATTGGTCGATGTACCCGTATTTGGCCTCAGGCTGCTGTTGGAGTTGACGCGCAAGACTTGAAATATGCAGGGGAGGAAACTTTTCTAGAAATAGGTGAGAACTGCATGATACGGGAATTTGCAAGCCTGCATCGCGGAACTTCTGGGGGTGGAAACCTTACCAAATTAGGTAATTATGTGCTGGTTATGAATGGCGCGCACGTTGGACATGATGCAACCATTGGGGACCATTGCATTGTGGCTGCTCATGCTGCTATCGGCGGCCACGTAATCATGGATGAATACGCAATTATTGGGGGTGTTACAGGTGTGCATCAATGGGTTCGGATAGGTGCGCATGCCATGATCGGTTTTGGAACAATGGTGAATCAAGATGTTCTTCCTTTTGCGGTCGTTAAGGGCACTGAGGCGAAACTCGAAAGTGTGAATATCGTTGGTCTAAAAAGACGTGGATTTAGCAAATCGGAGATAAGAGACATTCGGTCAGCTATGAAAACATTGTTTCTGGAAAGGGGTAACGAATCCTTGACGGATGCCGTTGAGAAAGTTCGCGTTAAATTTAAAGAAAGTGAGTACGTTACAGCCATGCTAGACTTCGTAGAGAGCGAGGTTGGCCTCGCACGCAAGCGTGGCTTTGCAAGCGTCTGATAACAATGTTCTAGTTGTTGCTGGTGGAGGCAGCTTACCAAGAATCTTGGCTAAAGTTCTAGGTGGGCGGGGCTGCCTATGTGCGGTAGAGGGGTTTGCTGATCTTGAGACATTAGCGATTGCAGACGCTGAAATCCCACTTGGTATGTTTAACGAGATGATGGAAGTGGGTAGAGCGGCGGCGGCTAGTAAAGTTTTATTTACGGGAAGTCTGACTCGCCCAGCGGCGGATAATTGGCATCTGGACAAATTCGCTCAAGAGAACTTGGATTTAAATGCACTTCGTCTCGGTGATGATGCCGCTTTAAGAGCTATTTCTGACCTCTTTAAGGTCGGTGGTTTCATGACTGTTGGGCCTCTCGATATTGCACCAGGCATGGCCATGCCAAGGGGTGAGCTGGGAAGGTTTTCAGCAGATAGTTTCCAATTAGACATCGCTCACGGTAAATCTGTGGCATCGTCTTTAGGAGCGTTAGATGTGGGGCAAGCGGTGGTTGTTCAGCAAGGCTTGGTTTTAGCTGTTGAAGGCATCGAGGGTACTGATTCACTGATTGCGCGTGCTGGAGCATTATCACGTCCAGGTGCGCCTCCTATTTTAATTAAGAGTGCTAAACCTCAGCAAGACCTGAGGCTAGATGTCCCCACAGTAGGGTGCGCCACTTTATATCAATTGGCAGAGGCTGGGTTTGGTGGTTTAGCAGTGCAAGCTGGAAAAGCGTTGGTAGTTGACCTTAAGGCAACGATAGAGGCTGCCGACGCTGCGGGTCTATTTTTTTACGGGTTTTAAAAATGAAGGTTTTTATTATCGCTGGTGAGCCCTCAGGCGATGTGCTGGGTGCAAGAGTTCTTGCGGGGTTAAGAACAAGATTTGGAGATACCTTGGAGGTAGCTGGATTAGGTGGTGAGCATATGGCTGCCGAGGGATTACAGAGCATATTTCCAATATCAGACGTCGCAGTCATGGGTTTAGTGGAAGTTTTGCGAAGATATTGGTCTTTATCTAATCGCATTAGACTCCTTCAAGACACTATCGAGGCGTATAATCCAGATGTATTAATACTAATTGATGCCCAAGGACTCTCCTACCGAATTGCGAAGCATTTTGCTAAGGCACCATTCAAGAAGATTCAGGTAGTCGCCCCTACTGTTTGGGCTTGGAAGCCAGAGCGAGCTTGGAAAATTGCGAAATTCTTGGATCATGTTGCATGCCTATTTCCATTCGAACCGGCCTATTTCGAGCCTTACAAGTTAAACGCGTCATTTGTTGGTCATCCTGCCTTAGCGATGAAATTTGGAATGTCCCGTTCAGATGCCCGTCAATCTTTGGGAATTTTGGATGATGAAGACATTTGGGCAGCGGTTCTGCCAGGCAGCCGAAAAACGGAAATCTTGCAGCATTTACCTATACTTTCCCGAGTGATCTCTGCGGCTTACAAAAAGAAGAAAATTAGTGGGGTAGTGGTTCCCGTCGCTTCTACCGTGAGAGAAGAAGTGAGGCGATGGGCTGAAAAGTTAAAGGTGCCGTGTAAAGTTCTTGAGAGTGAATACGAGAAGACCAATCTGCCAGCTGCTGATTTAGCGGTAGCTGCTAGCGGTACGGTATCGCTGGAGTTATCAGCTCAAGGGATACCAACTATCCTAATATACCGTTTCAATCCCATAACATATGCTTATATCAAGCGTAAGCTTACGATTGATTTTATGGGTCTTATTAACTTGCTTTGCAATTCCGAGATACAGCCTGAATTTAAGTTGAATGAGTGTCGCGTGGCAGATCTACAGTCAAAATTTGAGGAGTTAGCAAGCAGGTCTGACCTAAGAAGTAAGATGATTGCCGAGCAGTATGCCGCTCTAAAAAAATTAGAGCCAAGAGATGAACTGGAGTTTGGCGATCGTGTTGCTGCCCTAATATAACAGGCGGTTTTGTGGTGCGCTCGGTGCATCGTCTAATTCAGTAAAATCGCTCGCAGATAGGCCCATTAAACGAAATGGGCCACGTGACAATTCTTTACGAAGCAGCTCCAATGAGGCTTCGTTCACGATTCTCGTATTCATGGTGGGAGCTATAAGCTTTCTTTGGCGTGTAAATGTCCGAAAGTCATAAGTCTTTAATTTGACTGCAAGCGTCCTCGCCACTAAACCTTTGCGGACCAAGCGACTGGCGACCCGCTCGGATAGATTCGCCAAGATAGGCTTAAGATCGTTGAGTGCGCTCAGGTCTTTTTTGAATGTGGTTTCGCTGGATACAGATTTAGAAGTTTTTTCATTTTTGACGGGGCGGCTATCCAACCCTTGCGAAAAGTTTGAAAGTTGCCGACCCGTTGTTCCAAATAGTTTGGTTAATTCTGGCTCTGTAAATCGTCGTAAATCTCCAACTTTATAAATGCCTTTCTTTGCAAGAGTTTTCGCGAAAGCAGGACCAACACCCCAAAGAATTCTGGTCGACTTGTCTGCTAAAAAACTAGCACCATCGCTAGGTCCAAGTACTGAAAACCCTCGAGGCTTTTCTAAGTCAGAGGCAATTTTAGACAAAAGTTTATTGTGCGAGAGGCCAACTGATATTGTAAGTCTTAAATTTGACAGAACCCAATCCTGAAAATCAAGGAGTACTTCGAATGGAGGTTTTCCATGGAGCCGGTGGCTACTGCTGAGGTCTATGTATGCTTCATCGATGCTTACAGGCTGAACTATTGGACTGAGCCTCTTCATAGCATTATGAATATGTCGACTTACCTCTCGATAGAGTCCCATCCTTGGTTTTATGACTATAGCCTCTGGACACTTTGCAAGTGCAGTATACATCGGCATAGCTGAACGCACGCCATGTAGTCTTGCGACATAGCATGCGGTAGTGACTACCCCTCTCTCGCGTCCACCAACTATAACGGGTTTGTTCGCCCAATCTGGTCTATCACGTTTTTCAACAGACGCATAAAATGAGTCACAATCAATGTGCGCTATATTAAGACTTGGGAGATCTGGATGGGAGATCCAATGTCTGGCTCCGCAAACAGGACAGGGGGGCTGTTGCGGAAGCTGCTTTGGCATATGATGCCTGCATGTTCGGCAAATCGCAGCTTTGAAATTCATTAAAAAAAGGGGCCTTAAAAGCCCCTGTATTGCAATACCTAAAATTACATGCAGTTCTATTTGATCTTTGCTTCCTTAAACAGGACGTGTTTTTTTGCACGCGGATCATATTTCCGCATTTCTAATTTTTCTGTCGCTGTTTTAGTATTTTTCTTTTTCACATAGAAATAACCAGTGTCGGCGGTTGATACCATGCGGACTAGAACGCTAGCGGGTTTTGCCATCTTATTAAAAGCCTTGCGGGTAATTGAAGAGGCCTGCGCTATGGTAGTAACGTCTGCGCATGTCAATGCTCTTTAAATGCGAACAATCAATTGATTTTAAATCATAGTATCAGATCTTGATGGTTTAGATACTAAATTTTTCGCCGCTTTAACTTATTTCGTATGCCTGATTTAGTCTTTGAGTTGACGGGTTTTTTTGAAAAACGTGTGCTTTTGTCTCCATTGGGTTTCGCACTTCCAAGATTATAAGATGTTATTTGCCTGATAAGCTCTCCAAGTAATGATCCTGTATGGGGTGACGCCTCAAGTAACCTAATCAGACACTGATCTCCCAAAGCAAAAAGCTGCCCCGTTCTTCTAGAGGAGATTGTTGTTGAAGCAGCGTTGAAATCGAACCGCTCGGATCCCATCAGAGAAACAGGTACGAATGCATCTCCACCAGATCCATCAATCCGTATAAACAGGCCAGCCTTTGAAATTCCAGTTATACGTCCAATTAATTCCTTGTTTATATCCTGTTCATGATAGGCTGCGACATAGCGCTCATGGGCTCGTCTTTCGGCCATCTGCGCCCTTCTTTCGGTTTCAGAGATGTGTTGCGCAGTATCTTCTGCTTTTGGCAAATCTGATAAGGCTTGTCCGTCAGGACCTAATTCGAAACATGCTATTAAAGCTCTGTGAGCCATGAGATCAGAGTATCGTCTAATAGGTGAGGTAAAATGACTATAATTTTGAAGTGCTAGACCAAAATGTCCAATATTGGTTAAATCATAAATTGCCATTGATTGCGTCCTAAGAACTTGCTCTTTGACGGTCTCTTCATATGGTTGTCCCTTAATAATTTGAAGTATTTTGCCGAAGTCATTTGGTTCTAATGTACGTAATTTCTCCGGAAGTTCTGCTGGTGTGCCTTTTAAAATTTGAGCGAGTGCTTCGACGCGAGCGCGATCCGGCTCATCGTGCACACGAAATATTCCAGTTGTTCCAAGGCTACTAAATGCTCTAGCTGTCGCTACATTCGCGAGAATCATCATCTCTTCAATTAATTTGTTGGCTTCGGTCATAGACCGTTCTGCTATGCTTTTTACTAGATTTTGGTCTTCGTGGAGTATGGCTCGACGTTCAGGTATATCTAGATCTAGCGTGCCGCGTCTTTTCCTGGCAGCAGCCAAGGTCGAATAAGCTCTAACTAAGTTATCTACTTGAGGATGCAGGAAAACGGGTATTTTATCGCGATCTCCGTCTATCCAGGCTTGCACATCAGTGTAGGTCAGTCTGGCGTGAGACCTTATTAGTGATCTGATAAATTTGTAAGATTTCAAGTGTCCTTCAGCATCGATCTGAAGTCGGACTGTCAAGCTTGCGCGATCTTCGTCAGGAACAAGTGAACACCAGCCATTTGAGAGCGCCTCAGGTAGCATGGGTACTACCTTGCCTGGCAAATATACCGAATTTCCTCTCTTTTTAGCTTCCCTGTCCAAAGCAGAAGCGGGCGAAACGTAACTAGATACGTCAGCTATCGCAACGTAGACCAACCACCCCCCGGAAAACATTGAATCAGGTTCTGCAAAAACCGCATCATCAAAGTCTTTAGCATCTTCCCCATCGATTGTAACTAACGGAAGTTTTCTTAGGTCCGTCCTATACTTATCTAGACGAGGTGCCTTAGCATTCTCTGCCTCATTTAAAGCGTCATCAGGGAACTCTGTGGGTATGCCTCCCTCGGCCAATGTTAGAGGCGCAATAGCTGCGACCGAGCCGAAGTGTCCTAAAACTTCAATCACCTCGACTTCTATTGAGGAGCTTTGTCGCGCACGACTTATTCCAGCTACAACTAAGTGCCCATCTTGATGGTCAATACCCCCCACAACCTTGTATTGTCTTCTGTCACGTTTGTCAGAGGGAACTAACCAATTTCCATCAATCTTACCAAATATCTTCTGAATGGTTGGAGCAGGCAGGGCCTTCATTACCTCTGCTGAGATGACCCCATCCGGAAGGGATGCGCTAATACGGCAGAGAGCGCGGCCGCCCACATCAAGTTTTTTGAGATCATTGCCATTTGAAAGCCAAACATTTACTGGCTCAGACTTGCCACGGATGGCCCATCCCCACAGTTCTCCATCCTCATCTCGGCGATCGATAACGATTACTTGAACCGGCTTGATCTTAAGATTTTTTGCGCGCTTGACCATCAAAGCGCCTCCGTTCTATTTCTAGCTTAAATATGGGCGTCTAGGTTGCCAACGCTGCTGATTTACAAAACATTCTGCTCTGGAAATGTTCCAATCCATTTCAACAACAAGACCAGGCTATTTCTTTTTTACTGTTTTTTTCTTTTTCTTTTCGGATTGTGCAACAATCAATAAAACTGCTTGATCAAGGCTTATTTTCTCAGGATCTTGGGCCTTTGGGATTGTAGCATTGACCTTTCCATGCTTGACGTAAGGTCCGTAGCGCCCTGTATGTCTTGTTACAGGCTTGCCGTCATTGGGGTGCTTGCCTATCTCTATTCCAGCACTTGCACTGCCTGAGCGTTTCTCTCTTTGCGCTATGAGTAGATCAATTGCGCGATTAAGCCCGACAGTTAGTACATCATCCTCTTTAGTGAGTGAAGCATACGTCGAACCAAGCTTTACAAAAGGTCCATATCGACCAAGTCCTGCAGTAACCATCTCTTCTTCATATTCACCAATGTCTCTGGGAAGTGCTAGTAGGTCGAGCGCAGTTGTTAAATCGATATCACTAGTAGCGGAGCCTTTCGGTAGACTAGCTCGCTTTGGTTTTTTCTTGTCTTTATAATTTTCGCTGGTGCCAAGTTGGACGTACCAGCCGTAAGGGCCTTTTTTTAAGAATACATCAAAGCCTGTAGTTGGGTCTTTCCCCAGTGAATCCTCTTCTCCACCTTCTGTCAAAGCCGCATAGGTTGTTTGGTCTAGTACCTTTAATTCTGAAGTGACCCGACAACTGGGATAATTAGAGCAACCAATAAATCCACCTGTTTTACCAAGCTTAAGGCCTAACCTCCCTGTTTTACACCCAGGACACGCCCGCAAATTAGTATCAGCGTCTGGAAAGAAATGTGGTCCAAGTTGCTTATCAAGTGTGTCTATAACCTCAGTGATGGTTAGTTCTTTGGTACTATCCAACGCTGTCGTAAAATCTTGCCAGAAATGAGATAGTAAAACTTTCCAATCTCTCTGGCCTCCCGATACATCGTCTAATTCTTGCTCCAAACTTGCTGTAAAATCGTAACCAACATATTTTTTGAAAAAGTTAACCAGAAATGCGATTACAACACGACCTCGCTCAGCCGGCACGAAGCGCTTTTTATCTAGGGTCACGTAATCTCGATCCTGCAAGACTTGAATTATCGAAGCATAGGTGGAGGGACGACCAATCCCGAGCTCTTCCATTGCTTTAACCAAGCTTGCCTCAGTGTATCGAGGTGGAGGCGCTGTAAAAGATTCTTTCGCCTCTAGCTTGTTCAAGTTCAGAAGTTGGCCAAGTTGCAGTTTAGGAAGCGCTTGGCTATCGTTATCTTCTTGATCATCAATTCCCTCAAGGTAGGCTTTGATAAATCCATCGAATGCAATTGTCTGCCCAGTCGCTCGGAATTTTGCATCTGTTAATGTTAGGCTTATATCCGCGCTAACTTGATCAAATGAAGCACTGGCCATTTGACAAGCCATCATTCGTTTCCATATCAATGTATATAATTTTAATTGATCAAGCGTTAGTAGGGTTCTTATGCTCTCTGGCGCGCGAGCGGGGTCGGTAGGACGGATTGCCTCGTGCGCCTCTTGAGCGTTTTTCGCCTTTGATTTATAGAAACGAGCTTCTGCGGGCACATACTCCTCTCCGTATAACGACTTGATATATGATCTTGCTTGTCCAACTGCCTCGCTTGAGAGTTGTAGACCATCTGTTCGCATGTATGTGATCAAACCCACTGTTTCCCCGTCAATTGAGATGCCCTCGTACAATTTTTGAGCAACGGACATTGTGTGTGAATTTGAGAATCCTAGCTTTCGTGAGGCTTCCTGCTGAAGTGTAGAAGTTGTAAATGGGGGGGCAGGGTGTCTTTTAACCTGCTTTTTTTCGATGTCAGAAACGCTGTAGCTTCCTCCACCACGAATTATTGACATTATTTCTTCAGAGCGTTCTTTTGTGCCCACACTCATCTTTTGAAGCTTTTTTCCTTGTATATGGGTGAGTCTCGCTGAAAACTCGCTCCCTTTAGCATCTAATTGAGCGTTGAAGGTCCAATATGCTTGTGGCTTGAACACTTCTATTTCTGCTTCGCGTTCACAGATTAACCGCAAAGCTACAGACTGAACTCGGCCAGCCGATCTGGAGCCCGGAAGTTTCCGCCAGAGGATTGGCGAGAGATTGAAACCGACCAAGTAATCTAAAGCGCGTCTCGCTAAATAGGCTTCAACAAGAGGGGCGTCTACTTGTCGGGGATGGTTAAAAGCCTCTAGGACGGCGCGCTTAGTTATCTCGTTAAAAACGACCCGCTGAACAGGCTTGTCTTTAAGAACTTTGCGCCTGCGCATTTCTTCTTCAATATGCCAGGATATTGCCTCACCTTCCCGGTCAGGGTCGGTCGCTAAAACTAAACCGTCCGCGGTCTTCAAAGCTGTTGCAATTTCTTTAAGCCTCTTATCAGCGCCAGATTGCACTTCCCATTTCATAGAAAAATCATCATTTGGGTCAACTGAGCCATCTTTGGCGGGCAGGTCCCTTACGTGTCCATAAGAAGCCAGAACGGTGAAGTCACTTCCAAGGTACTTATTAATTGTTTTTGCCTTAGCGGGGGATTCAACAACGACGACTTGCATTGGGCCCTACATTAAGATTTCTGAGCGGAATTCAAGGGGGTTATGAAATAAGTAAGCACATGAGTGGAGTTATTCTTGGCAATGCTTTTTAGATAACTTGGAGTGCCGTTTACTAAATGGTGTTGGTTTTTTGTTAGTAAAAGCGATGCCTCTGCTCGTGCACATGCAAATATCTATTGTCCAATAAGTGGTTCAGAACCGTCTAGTAACCTGCGGATGTTATCTCTGTGGCGAACCCAGATTAATACACTTAATACTGTCATGAAAACAAACGTCATTGTGCTCTCGAAAACCATTATGGGTGCTGCAAAGGACGCGCTCAATGCTGCAAGGGAAGAACGCTTCCAAATAACAGCAATCACTATCCAGGCAATCGCAATCGTGGCGCCAAAAAAAATGGACATTGTGAACCAAACACCAAAAAAACAAGAAACTGCTTTACCACCCCTGAAGTTGAGCCAAATAGGGTAGCAGTGGCCTAGACAAACTGAGACGGCTGCTAGTGCTGGCCACCATGGCTCAGTTGGCATATCTGAACTCTGCCATTGGTAAATTATAAGAATTGGTAAAGCGGCTTTTCCAGCATCTAGTATTAGAGTTGTAGCTGCCAAAACTTTCGAGCCAGTGCGAAGAACGTTGGTTGCGCCGATATTACCTGAACCAACGCTTCTAATGTCTTGGTCCAAGAAAGCATGCGTTACGAGGAGACCGAATGGGACTGAGCCAATTAAATAAGCTAAAATAGCAAACAGAGCGCTCGCTAATACGATACTCTCCACTAACTTCCTTCCAAATTGAACACCTGGCGACCACCTACCCAGGTTCTAATTACTTTACCTTGAGCTGGAAACTTTTCATACGAGGTGTTGTGGGCGCGGCTTTTCAGGGTGTGCCGATCAATGATAACTGGAGCATCTGGATCAAATAATATTAAATCCGCTGGAGCATCCTCGACAATTTTGCCACCAGTCAATCCATAAACTTCAGCTGGGCGAACAGTCATCCGATGGAGAAGATCAAGTAAGCTCATAAGGCCGCGGTGAACAAGAGTCATCGATAGAGGTAGAAGAGTCTCTAAACCTACCATCCCAGGGCTAGTTTCACCAAATGGAAGGCGCTTGTCATCTTCATCTACCGGCTTATGATCTGACGCGATTAGGTCAATTACACCAGCTGAAACGGCGTTGGCAATTGCTACGCGATCTTCTTCCGCTCTCAATGGAGGCTGTGTTCTGGCAAAAGTTCTGTAACCGTCTACAGCCTGTTCGTTGAGCAAAAAGTAATGTGGAGCAGTTGTCGCACTTTGCTTGCTAGCAGAAATTAAATCTACTGAAGATTTGAGAGATATAAGGCCTGCAACATAGGGGGATTTGGTTGCCGCGGCGAGTGATAAATCACGCTGCAACATCAGTGTTTCTGCTAATGGTGACTGACCTTTTAAGCCCATTAGTAGAGCGCGTTCCCCCGAATTCATGAGGCCATCCGAAAATTCCTTATCAAGTGGTAGGTTGACAAAAGGTATATCCTGACCACCCATATATGTCATCGCTTGATGCAGCAGCTTAGGGCTTTGAACAGGTATCTCGCCATCAGTGAACGCAACAGCGCCCTCTGCAGCCAAACGGCCTAGTTCCGCCAATTCGCTGCCTTCACACCCAACAGACAGGGAGCCCATAAGACGAAGTCGAGCTAGTCCGGCCTGATTGGCCCGCTCATGTAAATATGCAAGTGAGGAACGACGGTCGAGGGTTGGCAGAGTGTTGGGTAGTCCAATTATGGTAGTTATACCGCCGCGGACTGCTCCCCCTAATGTTTCCTCAAGAGTCTCAAGATGCGTTGCTCCGGGATCTGAGAGGTGCACCCGACTATCAATTAATCCAGGTGACAAAACTTTTCGTTGAGCGTCCAAGTCACCATTTGTTATGTGAGCCCCAGCATCTGAGATTTTTCCATCAATTATCCTCAATCCCGCTATTCCATCAAACCCTGAAGCAGGGTCAACCAAGCGCGCGTTAAAAATCGTAAAGCTCTGGCTCATGGGATTACTTTCATGACATCTGGGTTCGAACGCGCGCTGTTCATAAGTTCGAAAGCGGCCATTCGGACCGCTACTCCCATTTCTACTTGTTCACGAATTTTAGCTACGCCTTCAAGGTCTGCCATTTCACTCGCTATTTCAACACCTCGGTTCATGGGGCCTGGATGAAGAACAAGAGCATTTTGCGCAGCAAGTTTTAGCCGATTTTCAGTAAGGCCAAAGAAATCAAAGAATTCACGATCGGATGGTATTAAATTTCGACCCATTCTCTCTTTTTGAACTCTCAGCATCATAATTGCGTTTGCGCCGCTGATCCCTGCCGCCATATCATGAAACACATCTGCTCCTAGTGCTTCAAATGCTTTTGGTGCTAATGAGGGAGGCCCAACAAATCTAACATGAGCACCCATTGTTGTGAGAAGGTGCAGATTTGAGCGTGCGACCCTAGAATGCGCGACATCGCCACAAATTGCTACGGTTAGACCATTTAATCTGCCAAAGTGCCGTGCAAGTGTGAGTGCATCAAGCAACGCTTGGGTTGGGTGCTCATGTTGACCATCACCAGCATTTAAAATTGAGCTGCCAACCTTTCGCGCTAGCAGCAGTGGCGCCCCCGCTTGACTATGCCGAACAACTATAAAATCAGGGCGCATAGCTTCTAATGTGTATGCTGTGTCTAAAAGGGATTCCCCTTTTTTGACGCTTGAGGTTGCTACATCCATGTTAACAACATCTGCGCCAAGTCTTGCAGCTGCAATTTCAAAGCTAGCGCGGGTTCGAGTGGAGTTCTCAAAAAAAAGATTCATAACTGTCTTACCAGCTAACAAATCTGACGACTTTATCGATTGACGACCGAAATCTACATAGGAGTCAGCAACTTCCAGGAAATGTGCAATCTCACCCGCTTTCAAACCTTGAATACCCAGAAGGTCTTTGTGCAGCCAGTCTCTTCCAACAGTTTCTGCAGGAAAATCAGCAGCTGGATCACCTTCAATCATAATTATCCTTAATCACTTTCAAAAAGGACGTCTTCACGAGCACGTCCTATAGCCTCTAAAGCTGACCCTAATATTATAGCGGCTGCCATTTTATCTTCTAGTTGAGCTCGCCGATTTCTGGATAGGTCCATTTCTCCCTCTAACACGCGGTTTGCTTCCTGGCTTGTGAGCCTCTCGTCCCACAAAAGAATTGGCAGGTCTATATCTCCATGACGCGATAAGTTGCGGGCGAAGGCTTCTGTGGCCTGCGTTCGATTATTTTTTGATCCATTCAACGATAATGGGTAACCTACGACAATAAAGCCAATTTCCTGATCAGATATGATTTTTCTCAGCTCAGTGGCATCAGCACCGAAGGTTTTTCCACGTCGAAGAAGCTTATACGGAGAAGCAGTTAGTTGGAGCTTATCAGAGGTCGCAACTCCAATCCATTTATCTCCCAAATCAATTCCCATTAAGCGATCATATTTTGGTATGAATCTTGGATGGGGAATAGAACCATAAACTTGCATCAAGGGTCGCCCATAAGATGATGATCAACTCTTTGCAAGGGAGCCATTGATTAGCTTTTTTATGAAATGACTGGGGTAGTTAAAGATAGAGTGGGCCCAACACAAACGCGAGAATTGAGGAGATTTCAAATCAAATCTATCACATCTTATATTCAATAAAGATTGCCCCTTGTCCCGCATGCGTGCCATCGATAGGGCGAGCGCATGAAAATTGATGTAAAAAAAGTAGCGAACTTAGCTCGTATTGCGGTTCCCGAAGAGAGATTAGAAACTTTAGGGCAAGAACTGGAAGCTATCGTTGGCTTTGTCGAGCAGCTGTCAGAGGTAAACACAGATGGGGTTGAGCCCATGACCTCAGTTGTTGCTATGACTCAGCGGTTGCGAGAAGACATCGTGACCGATGGTGACAAGGCCGAGCAGATTCTTGCAAATGCACCAGATCGAGTGTCTGACTTTTTTGCGGTACCTAAGGTGGTAGAATAATGTCTGATTTGCTAAATTTATCGCTAACCGATGTCGTATCAAAGCTCAAAAACAAAGAAGTTAGTTCGGCAGAACTAACTGAGGCATCCATACAGGCCATTGAGACCTCAGATAACGGCGCTTTCATAACCGAAACCCCAGAGCTCGCGATGCAGATGGCGAAGGCGGCAGATGTTCGCCTGGCGAAAGATGATATCGGGTTGATTGAAGGTGTGCCCATAGGGGTAAAAGATCTTTTCAATACCAAAGATGTAAGAACCACATGTGGTTCGAGTATCCTTGGGAATTTCGTTCCACCATATGAATCTACAGTCACACAGAACCTTCGCGATCAGGGTGGGGTGTTTTTGGGAAAACTCAATATGGATGAGTTTGCTATGGGATCGGCGAACCTTAATCCAACCTTTGGACCTGTAAAGAACCCGTGGATAGGAAAAGACGGCAAGAGTCTTGTGCCGGGAGGCTCATCAGGAGGGTCGGCAGCATCTGTTGCTTCTAATCAAGTCTTTGGTGCGACTGGGACTGATACGGGTGGGTCAATTCGCCAGCCTGCCGCGTTCTGCGGTATAACTGGACTAAAACCAACTTACGGCCGGTGCTCGCGCTTTGGCATTATTGCGTTTGCCAGTTCATTGGATCAAGCCGGGCCCATGGCTCGTACAGTGGCCGATAACGCGTTACTTCTTCAGGCAATGGCTTCATACGATCCAAAAGACTCTACGTCTGTAGATGAACCAGTTCCTGATTACAGTTCACAACTAGGATATTCGATCAAAGGTAAAAAGATTGGCATTCCTGCTGAGTATGTTGCTGATGGTATGTCTGAAGAAATTCATGCTCTCTGGCAGCAAGGTCGCGTGTGGCTTGAATCTGCGGGAGCTGAAATTGTAGAGATCTCGCTTCCTCATACCAAGTACGCGCTGCCTTGTTACTACATCATCGCGCCGGCGGAAGCCTCTTCAAACCTTTCACGCTATGACGGAGTTAGATATGGCGTGCGTGTAGATCCTGCCGCAGATTCAGATGATAAATTACATGACATGTATCGGGCCTCTAGAGCCGCTGGTTTTGGAGATGAGGTGCAGCGCCGAATTATGATTGGTGCTTACGTTTTATCAGCCGGATTTTATGATGCATACTACAATCAGGCTCGAAAAGTGCGGACCTTAATTGCTCGGGACTTCGAGAATGTTTTTGCCGCTGGGGTTGACGCCATTCTCACTCCCACCACACCCAGTGCAGCTTTTGCAATAGGTGAACAGCCAAGTGATCCAGTGCAGATGTACCTCAATGATGTTTTCACCGTCCCTACATCTATGGCAGGACTGCCTGGGATTTCCATTCCTTCTGGACTCTCTGCGGATGGAAAGCCTCTTGGTTTACAATTAATTGGTAAGCCTTTTCAGGAAGGTAATCTTATGAATATTGCTCAAAAAGTTGAGGAAGCGGCAGCGTTTCCATATTTAGGAGTTTAATTACCATGCCGACTACAATTCTTGGTGCTGATGGAGTAGAGTGGGAGATAATTATTGGGATGGAAGTTCATGCCCAGGTGATTTCAAATTCAAAATTATTCTCCGGTGCCTCAACGGCTTTTGGCTCCGCTCCCAACCATAATGTATCATTAATTGATGCTGCAATGCCAGGCATGTTGCCTGTCCTAAACGAAGAATGCGTGAGGCAAGCCGTTCGAACTGGGCTTGGCCTGAAAGCTCAGATCAATAAATACAGCATTTTCGATCGAAAGAACTACTTCTATGCTGATCTACCGCAAGGCTATCAGATTAGCCAACTTTATCACCCAATTGTTGGCGAGGGATCGTTAACAATTGAGTTAGCAGATGGCAGTACAAAAGAAATAGGAATTGAGCGTCTCCACCTTGAGCAAGATGCTGGTAAGTCAATACATGACCAAGATCCGGATCGGTCTTTTATTGATCTAAATCGTACTGGAGTAGCGCTAATGGAAATTGTGTCAAAGCCAGATATACGAGGCCCTGAAGAAGCTGCTGCATATATGTCTAAGCTTCGTACTATTCTTCGCTACCTTGGAACATGCGATGGTAACATGCAAGAAGGTTCCATGCGTGCTGATGTTAACGTGTCTGTGCGCAAGGTAGGGGAGATAGATTACCGAACCAGAACTGAGACGAAAAACATGAACTCATTAAAGTTCATTCAACAGGCTATTTTAGCTGAGGCACAGCGACAAATTACAATTTATGAGGATGGAGGCACTGTTGATCAAGAAACGCGGTTGTTCAATCCAGATACTGGTCTAGGACGTTCGATGAGATCTAAAGAAGAAGCCCATGACTATCGCTATTTTCCGGATCCAGACTTGCTACCCCTTCAACTGTCAGATGAGTTCGTATCTGATTTAGAAGCAAATTTGCCAGAATTGCCAGATGCTAAACAGGCGCGCTTTCAGCGCGATCTATCGCTTTCTTTGTATGATGCAGGTCAATTGGTCATGGAGCGGGAAAAAGCGAATTTCTTTGAACAGGTGGTCGCGCAAGGAGTACCCGCTAAGCCAGCTGCTAACTGGGTCTTGGGTGATTATTCTGCCGGGCTTAAAGAGCGGGAATCTGAATGGGGTGCCGGCTCGGTGGACGCTATTAGCCTCTCTGGTCTTGTTAGGCTTGTGCTAGATGACACAATATCAAATCGAGCTGCCAAGGACGTGCTTGCTGAGATGTGGGAAACTGGCAAAGAAGCAGAGTTGATTGTTGATGAAAAAGGTCTCCGACAGGTGTCTGATACTGGCGCTTTAGAAAAAATTATTGACAGTTTAGTTTCTTCAAATCCGGACCAGGTGGAAAAAGCGAAAGAGAATCCAAAACTTATAGGTTGGTTTGTTGGTCAAGTAATGAAGGAGTCTGGCGGAAAGGCCAACCCCGGATTGGTAAACAAGCTTCTTTCAGCTAGGCTGAGCTAAATTAAATCTTGTGGGTGCCTGGCCAATACAGACGCACCATTGTAGAGTGCAGCTAGGCCCAATCGGTATCTAGGAAGTATTTGGGTCATATAGAACTGAGAGAGGTGCTTCTGCTCTTCTGCTATAACTCTATTTGCGCTTTCGGTTGTTACTATGCGCCTCTTTAACATTCCCCACGCACCCAAAACATAGGAAATCATCTGAAGGAATGCTGAAGCGCGAGCTGCCATTAGATCCTCATTGATATCTTCATTAATGAGCTGATTTAGCGTTGCTTCAATATCGGTAACGGCTTCATCAAATGGAATAGTGATGTCTGTAAGCTCGAGTTTTTCCGCTGAAATTAGAGTTTCACGCATGTCTTGTATCAACTCTTTCATGCTTTGACCTTTGTCACGCATTGTCTTTCGCCCTATCAGGTCAAGCGCCTGGATACCGTTGGTGCCCTCGTAAATAGTGAATACTCTGCAGTCTCTTGCCAGCTGAGCTGCGCCAGCTTCCTCAATAACCCCCATGCCTCCATGGATCTGTATACCAAGATTTGTAACCTCAATTGCAGCGTCGGTCATAAAGGCCTTCGCAATAGGTGTTAAAATATCAATCCTACGCTTATATTTGGCTGATTCTGGACCGCCTAATCGTGATAAGTCCCCAGCAACGTGGGCGCTGTATCCGAGATCGCGGCTGGCGCATGTCAGAGCCTTCATGATAAGCAGGTTCCGACGAACGTCCATATGCTGGATGATTTCTTTGCCGCCTTGAACCCTGCCTTTCGCAAATTCTCGAGCAGCTTGTAGCGCCCGCTCGCTTACACCAGCGCCCTGGAAGCCAACTCCAATACGAGCATTGTTCATCATGGTAAACATGGCAGCCATACCGCCAAATTCTGGCCCAATTAGCCAGCCTTGTGAGCCTTCATGTATGAGAGTGCAAGTTGGGGAGCCATGTATGCCGAGTTTCTCCTCTAATCCTGCTGTTATAATATTATTTCGTGTTCCATCTGGAAGTACGGACGGTACAAGAAACAAACTAAGTCCCTTTGTACCTGGCGTCCCTTCTGGGGTTCTTGCAAGGACTAAGTGAATGATATTTGCCGACACATCAGAGTCACCCCAGGAGATGTAAATCTTTGTACCCCATATAGACCAACTACCATCGTTATTAGGGTTAGCTATAGATTTAAGAGCTCCGACGTCTGAGCCTGCACTTGCCTCAGTCAGCTGCATAGTCCCCATGTATTTTCCAGAAAGCAGATATGGGACGTAATCTTCTATTTGCTTAGATGTTCCATGAGTTAGGATAGCTTCGGCACATCCCTGTGTCATGCACATCGATAGGGCAAAAGAAACGTTGGATGAATCAGCTAACTCAAGCATAAGACTGGCTACAGACCACGGGAGATCTAACCCGCCTACTTCCTCATTAAATGGCATGGCTAGCCAGCCATTTTGAGATACCTGCCGATGTGCATGGTGCATGTCTTTGCCCACTCTCACTCGGCCATTAGATAAAGTCGGTGGGAACTTATCACTTTTGCTTAGGTCCGGAGCTAGTTCATCCTCTGCTAACTTTGACGCTTCACTTAGTAGCGCCTTAACAGTGTCTTCATCGAACTCATCATTAAGTAAAGCTCTCCCGCCAGCAACCTCGAGTAGGGAGAGAAGCATTTCATTTTGCGGGGCAGTATAGGGTAACATGAATGGTAAAATAACGGTTTTACCATTGCGGTCAAGCGGCTCAGGGTCCGGGGTTATTTGGCCGCAGTGAGCATGGTCTCTATATCCAAATTATTTGAAAAATGCGTCCCAAGATCATCTAATATTCGGTCGACTTCTTCTTCGTAAGCCAGATTGCTTGGTTCTGCTTTTAATGATTTGAGCCAGGCTTGCCGAAACTTATCTTCATTAAATAAGCCATGTACATAGGTCCCTTGTATTAAGCCGAAAGGGTCGCTGGCGCCATCTTTTATGCCATTGATATCTAGAACTGGGCGTTCAGTATCTGGACCCTTGGTTTGGCCGATATGCATTTCATATCCGCTTATTGTGCAACCCGTCGGCATGTGTTTACCGTGCACACGAGACAGTCTTTTGCTATCTGTTAGAGTTGTTTCAACATTTAAGAGTCCAAGACCTGTTACGGTTCCGGGCATGCCTTCAATGCCTTTTGGATCATGGAGCTTTTTTCCAAGCATTTGATACCCGCCACATACACCCAGGACTCGGCCACCTCTTCTTACGTGCGCTTTTAGGTCGAGATCCCAGCGTTGATGCTTCACAAAATTTAAGTCCGCAATGGTTGCTTTTGATCCTGCGAGAATAGCGATGTCAGTATTCCCTGGTATTGCTTCGCCCTCATTTAGAAACCGTACGGTAAGTCCGGGTTCTTGTCTCAGCGGATCAAAATCATCGAAATTAGAAATTCTTGGAGTTCGGAGAATTACAACGTTTGTAGACCCTGCCTCCGATGAAGTTTCCTCTAAAGCGAGAGCGTCCTCAGCTGGTAGTTTTGATGCTTCAAAGAAGTAAGGTGCGATTCCAAATGTGCGGAGGCCTGTATAGGTATTTATAGTGCTTAAGCCGCCTTCGAAGAGACTCGTATCTCCACGGAATTTGTTAATTATGAAGCCTGCTAGAAGATCTCGCTCATTGTCGGATATCAAAGCGTGTGTGCCAACTATGGATGCAATAACTCCGCCGCGGTCAATGTCACCAATCAATGCAACAGGAGTATTGGTCTCACAAGCAAAACCCCAATTTGCGATATCTCCAGATCGCAGGTTAACTTCAGAGGCACTGCCCGCGCCCTCAACAAGGACAATGTCGGCCTCTTTTTTCAATATGTTAAACGAGTGCAGTACATCGGGCATCAACCTACCTTTTATATTTTGATATTGAGCAGCGTTTGCATTTCCTCTCATTTTGCCGTGCACAACGATTTGCGCTCCAATTTCAGATTGTGGCTTAAGCAGAACAGGATTCATATGCACGCTAGGATCAGCCCGGCACGCACGTGCTTGCAGCGCTTGTGCTCGTCCAATTTCTCCACCGTCTATTGTGACTGCAGCATTGTTAGACATATTCTGAGGTTTAAAGGGTCGAACGCTCAAGCCGTTGTTGGTTAGGTGGCGGCAAAGTCCAGCTACCAATAATGATTTTCCAACATCAGAGCCAGTGCCCATGAACATTAGTGCTTTTGACATTTTACAGTCCTACTGCCTTGCGCGTGTCAGGTACATTGACAAGCACGTTGCTCAGAACACCATAAGTAAGATTTGCAGGCGGAAGCACCATTATAAGATTTCTAAAATTCGATTCCTCTTTGTGCTTTGACGTTTTGCTCTCTGAAAGGGTGCTTTATCTGACCCATTTCGGTTACCAAGTCAGCTGCCTCTATGAGTTCATCTTTGGCGTTTCTTCCTGTGATTATGATGTGCAAGTTTGATGGTTTATTTTTTAACGTGCGCAGAATTCGCGAGATTGGTAAATTGTTGTAGCGAAGAGGGATGTTAAGCTCATCTAGGAGAATCATATCAAATTTCGGGTTTTCGCCCCGGCACAATTCAATCCATTGTTCAGCACGGTCCCATGCTGCCTCTGCAGCTTTTATATCCCTAGCTTTATCTTGAGTGTCCCAACTAAAGCCTTCGCCCATAGCCTGTATTTCTACCTGATTTTCAAATTTGTCTAATGCAAAGCGCTCGCCCGTCTCCCATTTGCCTTTTACAAACTGAATAATGCCGACACGCATATCATTTCCAAGAGCACGAAAAACCAAGCCAAAGGCGGCAGTAGACTTTCCTTTTCCTTTGCCCGTGTGGACTATGAGCAGGCCTTTCTCGAGAGTTTTTTGTGCGAGCATTTTATCTCTCGCGGCCTTGCGTTTTCGTGATTTTGCATCTGCGCGATCTAACTCAGCCTGGCTAAATGAATCTAATTTGCTGTTCATAATAGACTTTTCCCTGGCGACGTTTCATTTCCGTCCTATTTTGATCATAAATGCTGGTAATGAACAGCAAAATTACGACTTAGGATATAGTTTATGACCCGTCTTCTTGCCTCATCGCTCTTAATCTGCCTTTTCTCGGCCCCGGCTTTGGCACAAAACAACAGTCGTGTATTCTTGGTAGGGGGAGAGCCTCTCAACGCTGATATGAGCTTCGTAGAAATGACATGGTTGCCACCGGAGGCTGCTGTTGCGCCAGGTCTTAGTGGTATTCTTGAGCAAGATCGGCGGGTGCCTTTAGCTATGGAGAAGTGTGGGAAAGAGCATGGAATTGAGCTGCTTGTAGCGGAGTCCGACAATACATTTGGTGGCTTTTCTTTAAGCCTTGGGTTTGACAGTTCATTTAATGACAACTTTCCAGTTTTATTAAATTGCATCCTCCTTGCCATCGAAGCTATTGAAGCAGACGATGATATTTTTCTAAAAAATCAGCAGGATTTCTACGATCAAGTAAGTTTTTTGGACTACGTTTTGTCCCTCATGACTGAGTTCGCATATGGACTTGCTCGGGAGGAGTTTGCAGATCCGGTCCCGCGACCATCAGAATTATTCAGCCTGACTCTTCAAGATTATCGTGGCGCATGGCCCTCGCTATTTGCTGTTTCAGACTTGTATGTCACCGCAATTTCGCCAACTGGCGTTGCTGACTTGTTGGTGGCAATAGACGAAAGGATCGGGAAAGATTTTGGCAGCCCTGACCAAGCAGTTCTTCCTGAGCAACCACCATACACTGCGGCCCCGTTAGAGGGCCTGGGCTTGCTCCTTCCGGCAATGAACCGAAGCCTGTTTCAAGTTAATCGTGTTTTCGCGCCATCTTTGGTAGGAAGCTTAGCCGAAGGTAGGGTTTTTGATTTTGTAATTAACAAGCGGCTGAATGCGTTTCGAGTAGATCAAGGACTGGAGCCCTCGAATGATATCTTTATACCTTTGGAAGAAGGTCAAGAGGAAGCTGCCACTCGTGTAGAGGGACTTTCTGGTTTGCGACCAAGTTTCTTCGCAGATAAAAAACACATCGCAGCTTTTACCTTCTTTTCGATTTATGAAGGGCCTCAACCATTTGCACCAACAATAGATTTGCAGATTGATGCAATAGAGGCTGCTATGACCTTACCTTTTACAGAAGCTGAATATGCATCTGCATTGAACGATCTCGCCAAAGATTACTGCGCTATAGAGCCAACAGAGGGTATGGCTGAAACGCAAGCGATGTGGCTTCGAGAAGATTTGTTCCATGGCCGCGCAAAGGATTTCATCGCTAGAAATGTTATGGGTTGTGACACACTCACTCTCGAACGAGTTAATGAAGTCCGCGACCAAGCATTGAGAAATTCTGCAACTCTTGTTTATGGAATTGGAGCCATCCAACGCGACGCCGAAACTCTTGAGCGCCCCTTCTGTCTAGTAGATAATATTGGTCAGTTGGAGTTCGAATGCAGTAAATCTGACTATCAACTTTAGAATGCGTAGATTAAGGGTTGCCCATGACAGCCCGTATAGAAAATGGACCTGATCTTTTTGCAAAGGGAACGAAGTTCATAAAGGGTGTTGTTGATTGGCAAGGTTTGCCAGCGGGCGATCGAGGTGAAGTAGCTTTAGCTGGTCGCTCGAATGTAGGTAAATCTTCTCTAATCAACGCCCTTACTGGTCGAAGGTCCCTGGCTAGGACATCGAATACGCCTGGACGAACCAGGGAAGTAAATTTTTTCGACTTAGCAGGTCACTATTATTTGGTTGATTTGCCTGGCTATGGCTACGCAAAAGCATCGAAGTCGGATATAGCAAAGTGGTCAAAAATGACCGAATCTTATTTGCTAGGCAGAGCGTCGTTGAAACGAGTATATCAATTGGTCGATTCCCGTCACGGTTTGAAGGAAAATGACCTCGCGCTGATGGATGAATTTGATGCCGCTGCAGTGTCTTATCAGATTGTTCTTACAAAAGCGGACAAAAATGGGCTGACAAACGCTCGAAATATTAAGTATAAGGTAGAGCAAGCGCTGATAAAAAGACCTGCAGCGCATCCAGAGGTCCTTATTACATCATCCGAAAAGAAAATTGGGGTGGGGGACTTGCAACAAACGATCTTTGACGTTTTGTCCAGATAGATAAAAACCTTCGTAAATAACGGACCTGACATGCTTACCTCTGATGCTGCTAAATCTTGGCTAGATAAAGCTTCCACGCTTCGTGAGGCATTGCCTTACATGCGAAGGTATGCGGGACGCACCGTTGTTATTAAGTTTGGCGGCCATGCTATGGTCGACCCTAATCTTATTGCCGCTTTTGCTTCGAACGTAGTTTTGCTTCAACAGGTTGGTATGCGTCCTGTAGTAGTTCACGGCGGAGGCCCGCAGATTTCTAAAAAATTAGAGCAACTGAAAATCAAGACGAAAAGCATTAATGGCCGAAGGGTAACTGATTCAGCAACCATGGAGGTTGTTGAGATGGTATTATCTGGCTCTGTGAATAAAGGCCTAGTGGATGCACTACGGCAAGCAGGAGGTCGAGCTATTGGAATTTCCGGGAAGGATGGAGGCTTAATTCGTGCTCGTAAGATTCTAGGCCCTAACGGGGATGATTTGGGTCAAGTTGGAGAAGCCGAAGTTATAGATCCAACAATTCTGGGCACTCTGGAGACAGCCAAATACATACCAGTGATCGCCCCAATTGGGTTTGATGTTGACGGTAATACATACAACATAAACGCAGACTCAGCAGCTGGGGCTATCGCGGCAGCGTTGGGTACGCGTAGGTTTTTGCTTCTTACTGATGTGGAGGGTGTACTCAGTAATGAAAAAACCCTGCTTACTGATTTATCGGTTTCAGATGTAAAGAAACTTATAGCTAAACGGGTAGCTAAAGGAGGCATGATACCAAAATTGGAAACGTGCATTGCTGCTGTTGATGCGGGCGTCGAAGCTGCTGTTATAATGGATGGTAGAGTGCCAGATGGTATATTGCTCGAGTTATTCACTGATATTGGAGCAGGTACTCTGATTCATGACAAAAATTAAAACAGCGGTTTTCCCTGTTGCGGGGCTGGGAACCAGGTTTTTACCTGCTACCAAAGCAATGCCTAAAGAGATGCTGCCAATTGTTGATAAGCCGTTAATTCAGTTTGCCGTTGAAGAGGCTAGAGCAGCTGGGGCAGAGAGAATAGTTTTCGTAACTGGTCGCTCAAAACACTCAATAGAAAATCACTTTGACCACGTGGTAGAGTTGGAAAACGCACTCAACTCCAGAGGTAAAGATCGAGCCTTAGCTGAAACACTAGCCCCCGTTGGTAAGCCAGGCGAGGTAATATTTTTACGGCAGCAGAGACCGCTAGGTCTTGGTCACGCTATTTGGTGTGCGAGACATGTTATTGGCAATGAGCCGTTTGGAGTGCTGCTGGCCGATGACTTCGTGATGTCGGAGGAGCCTCCTTTGGTTCAGCTTGCTGAGCAGTATACTGGGGGAGCGCTAGTTTCTACTATTGAGGTGCCACGCGCAGATACTTCCTCATATGGTATCGTTAAACCTGGAGCAGAAGATGGCTCTGTAATTTCCATGGTTGAAAAGCCCCTACCTATAGATGCCCCATCAACCAAAGCGGTAATTGGCCGTTATATTCTACCTCCCGAAATTATCTCAATACTAGGGCGCCTCAATCCAGGATCTGGAGGGGAAATTCAGCTCACCGATGCGCTTCAAGTTTTAGCGAAGAAGGGTGAGGTGCGGTATTTAGATCTCAGTGGCCAGCGGTTTGATTGCGGTTCGAAGTTAGGCTTCGTGCAAGCCACAATAGCGGTGGCAATGTCTAGGGGCGATCTGGCTAACAAGCTCCAGCCGTTCTTAAAAACGTTTTAAAATTTCTTCCAACTTTAATGATAATATTGGCAAGTTACTCGCCAAGTAACTGACTTTTTGCGTCGCCATTAGTCGCTATTAAGGTCGACGATTTAAAGGCCCCCCATTATGCTAACAACATATATGATTGGGAGTAATAATGGTTGAAGGTAAAACAAGTTCTCGTAATTCTTCTCGATCCGGTGGGAGGGCTGCTCGTGTGGCGATGAGAGCTGCTCCGCTAAGCGAAGAGAAACGTCCAGTTCGGCCTGGTCTCGAGGGTGGGAGATATAAACCATTAAGTGACTTCGATATTAAGAAAATACATGAGTCCGCGGTTCAATGTTTATCTGAGATTGGAATGGCGGATGCGCCTCAGTCTGGGGTAGATGTTATGGTTGAGGCCGGTGCTGAGTTTCGAGATGGTCGCCTTTATTATTCAAAAGATATGATAGAAGATATGTTGGCGCTTGCTAATCGCGCGCCAGTTCTTTTCTCACAGGATGGTCATAATGACCTTCATCCTTACGGCAACAAGGTTTATTACGGGACTGCTGGAG
>CAXQZM010000047.1:0-6026 GCA_964228455.1 Alphaproteobacteria bacterium
TCAGGTGAATTTTGGAGGTCAATGCTTTTTAGCTTTATTGTAGTTATTCCAGCTGTCATACTGTCTGTAGGTGTTGCTACGCTGGCAGGCTATATACTTGCCAAGCATAGTTTTAGAGGGCGTCTCTTTATTTTCACTTTATTTGTAGCGGGTAACTTTGTTCCATTCCAGGTTCTTACAATCCCTGTACTTAGACTTATGCAGGATATCTCCGTGGCAGGTGCCTCTCCATATGGGAGCCCGGTCGCACTAATTTTGTTTCATGCTGCTTTTCAAACTGGGTTCTGTGTCTTCTTTATGAGAAACTTCATAGCTGCACTTCCAACCGAGCTTATTGAAGCTGCACGAATGGAGGGTGCCAATGAATTCCAAATTTATTTCCGGGTTATTGTACCCCTAATTCGGCCAGCCCTCGCCGCACTAGGCTTACTAATTTTTACTTTCGTCTGGAACGATTTTTACTGGTCGTTAGTTCTCAACTCAGGAACCAATAATCGACTTGCTCCGGCTATGCTAACTAACTTAGCGACAGGGCAATGGAAAACTCTCTGGAATGTAATGGCTGCAGGTTCAATAATTGTGGCACTGCCTCCGCTACTATTTTTCTTTTTCCTGCAACGCCAATTTGTTGCTGGACTGACATTAGGTGCAAACAAAGGATAGTAAAGCTTTATTCCAGCAAGTCCCTAATGGCATTAACTAACGGTATATTAGCCGGGGGCATCAAATTGGCATCGATTGCTTTGACCTTTTCCCATTTTAATGTTTGGCCTTCTAGCCCGACAGGGTCACCGGTCCATCGGTAACAGACATAAGCGAACATTGTGAGATGAAATTCTCCATACGCATGTGAAGCGAACGTAAGAGGCGCAAGACAAGAATTCCAAATTGTAATGCCAATCTCCTCCCTTATCTCTCGACATATAGCGAGTTCGGGACTCTCTCCTGGTTCAAGCTTCCCCCCTGGAAACTCCCACAGCCCCGCATGGGACTTGTCTGGCGGTCTCTGGGTTAACAAAACTTCATTGTGCTCGTTGATTAGCAATAGGCAAGCAACCTGCACCAACGGCAAGTCTCGCTCAATCCAGGCCTGTCCTTTGCACCCAAGCGCAATGTTTTCTCTATCAAAGTCCTGCTTGGCTAAAACAACACCCTCACTACCATAGCGAGCGCCTTGCAACGCCCAATCTTTTAAAACGTCTGTGCTGATTGGATTAGGCAACATCAAACTATTGACCTGGCAAACATCGAAAGCCCACTGGGCAATTAAGCGTCGCGCTTCGTAGTTTAAATTTGGCAGCTGAACCTCTAGACAGATGCTATCACTTGTTTGAGAGTATGGCGTATTATAGACCAACTCATCACTTCCGCGGCGAAGAAGATGAATTTCGCCTATCTCAGCTTCTAAATTGAATGTGAGGCTGTGAAATCTCATGAACGATAATCAGCATTTATAGATATGTATCCGTGGGTTAAGTCGCATGTCCAAACTGTAAATTTGCCGTCACCTGCACCCATCTTTATTGACAGCTCGATATCTTGCCCGCGCAGATGTTCTGCTATCGGTTCCTCATTATAATCCACGATACGCGCGCCAGCTTCTACGATAGGCAGACCGCCAATTGAGACCGATACAGTCGTGTCATCAAACTCAATACCAGATCTGCCGAGCGCCATCATTACCCTACCCCAATTAGCATCTTCGCCTGCAATCGCAGTTTTTACCAACGGCGAGTTGGCTATTGAAAAAGCTAAAGTTTTAGCAGCCTCGATAGATGACGCACCAGCAACGTCGATCGTAATAAACTTAGTGGCGCCCTCGCCGTCTCTTACAATCAACTGCGCTAAGTCACGATAAACTTCTCGCAACTCGGAAAAAAAGACAGAGTTATTATGTAGTTTTGCCCCTCGGCCAGAAGCAAATGTTAATGCCATATCACTTGTGGAAGTATCACCATCAACGGTTATAGCATTGAAAGTCTCTGCAACAGCACGCTGGTGCATTTCCTGTAGTTCTACCGCATTAATTTTTGCATCGGTGAACACAAACGCTAACATCGTAGCCATGTTAGGATGGATCATTCCCGAGCCCTTAGCAAACCCAGAAATTGAGACGGTCTCGCCATCAATTTGAAATTCACGCGCTGCCATTTTAGGGAAGGTGTCCGTAGTCAAACAAGCAGCTGCCGCTGCTTCTATGTCAGATTCTGGCAACTGCGATATCGAACCAATAATAGGGTCAGGGTCGAGCGGCTCTCCAATAACCCCAGTTGATGCTTGCCAAACATCACTGGGCTCTACTCCAATTAAAGACGCAATGCCCAACCCGATTTCTTCAACTGTTGCTTGGCCAGCAGAGCCGACTGCAACGTTAGCGTTACCAGCATTTACAATCAGCGCACGAGGCGCCGCTTTGTGTGCCAAATTTCTAGTCCAAGTCACAGGAGCTCCCACTACTTGGTTCTGCGTGAAGCTAGCCGCGGCTGTAGTGCCTGAAGGAAAGGTTGCTAAAAAAACGTCGTCACGACCCTTATACTTTGTGCCAGAGCTCCCAGTGTAGAATTGAATACCAGCAACTGGCTTGGCCCTGGGCAGGGTTTTTGGCGCAAGAGGGGATCGAGACAATGTCATGGCTTTCGGCCCTACCAACTCAAAACGCGCTTGTCACTCACGGGTCTGCAACATAGGGGCAAAGCAATGATTACCCACAAACCCTCCCCCCATGGTGCCGCTGCAGCGAAGCACTTACTAGATATACAAGCTGTTCATCTGCGTCCTGAGGATCCATTTACTCTCACTTCCGGCCGCCTTTCTCCAACCTATGTTGATTGTCGCAAGATTATTTCCTTTCCTGAGGCTCGGAACGCACTCATGGAAATGGCTGTCGAGTGTCTAGATCAAGCGATAGGACTGAAGAATATCGATGTATTAGCTGGCGGAGAGACTGCTGGCATACCATTTGCTGCATTTCTAGCGGAGCGAACTGGCAAACCAATGGTATACGTGCGCAAAAAACCAAAGGGATTTGGTCGTGGTGCTCAAATTGAAGGCGATTTCCCTGACGGAGCTCGTGCAGTTTTGATAGAAGATCTTGCTACAGATGGTGGTTCCAAAATGTTGTTTGTAAACGCACTTCGTGAGGCTGGCGCTCAGTGTGAGCATACCTTTGTAGTTTTTTTCTATGGCATAATCAAAGGAGCTATCGAGGCACTGGCTAAGGAAAATTTGACTCTACATCACCTTGCATCATGGCACGACGTTGTTGCTCTAGCCAAAAAACAAGGTGCAATCGATGGTGAAAGGTTACAAGCAGTTCAGAGTTTTCTCGAAGATCCCGAGGACTGGACACCAAACCTTTAAATTCGCGCAGATCCGCATGTTAACCTCACTTTTCTCAATTTAAAGAAGATAAAAGTTTGGGGCTAAAAGGTGCATCTTCTGGACGTATTACCCGCCGATCATTGCGGTCTTGCCATTCTATGAGCCCATTGGTTTCGCACGACCCACATTTTAGATTCCACTCCTCATGCACCGTACCACAACTCGCGCATACCCATGTGCTGTCTTCTGGCTCTTCCATAGCAACGGAAATCATTGCAAAGACCCGCTCACGCCTAGCAGTGAGAGTTTCTCCACCCTCCCCAGCACCATCGCGCTCAGCACGAGGCGCCTCATCCAGAATTTTCTGAAGCTTAGGTATGATTGCTAAAAGCCTTACCGCACGCAAAGAACCACCAGCTTGGGCACGTTGTAGAGCCTGCTCTGCAGCTTCCAGATCAAGTCTTTTTAGCATGAAGGCACCCAGCGTTACCTGCGCATCACGACTAGATGTAGAACCCTTAAATAATGCTAGTCCTGCATTACGAATTTTCTTCTCATCTTTTCCTGCTTTTGAAGCAGCTAAATACAAGTCAACAAGATCTGGGTGAGGTGTGAGCTTCCACGCCTTACGAATAAAAGTTCGAGCTTGAGCGAGGTTACCTAATGCAACAAGTGCCTGTCCTCGAATTAGTGCCGCCGGCAAATAGCCAGGCATTGCATCTAGTGCTTTTGCAGCGAGCCTCGCAGCCTTGTCGAAATTATCCTCTCCCAGCGCAAACTTTGCCTCATGACTGTAAAGTGGCGCAAGGCGAATTTTGACCTCGTCCCTCGCAATTAGTCCTTTTGCACGACTAGCTTCCAGTGCCGCGATACTACCCTTCGCGTTACCTTCGCGAAGCTCAAGTCGATAAAGTAAGTCTAAGACCCATGGAGCATCTGGGCGCAAAGCTTGCGCCGCCTTAACATGCCGAAGGGCCTCAACTTCTCGCCCTTGCCGCAAAGCCTGCGTTGCTAAGCCACGAAGGCCGAGAAACGCCGTATCCTCATCTTGCAGCAAGATTTTGAATTCGTCCGATGCAACATCTTCCCTTCCCTGCAACTGCGCACTTTGGGCAGCTAGCAAAGCGGTTAGACGTTGATCTTGCAATAGCGCCTTAGATGACCTCGCTAAGCTCGCTGACTCCCTGGCATCTCCTGCCGCAACCGCTGCTAAACCTCGAGTAAGCGCTTGATAGCCCCTCTCCTTGCGGCGAGCAGACCGTCGCTCTCGAATTCGCCCGGGCAAGGTAGCAAAAAATTGCCATACCCGTCCCCCAACAAGAGCAAAAGCA
This sequence comes from Alphaproteobacteria bacterium, assembly GCA_964228455.1. Lineage (GTDB taxonomy): Bacteria > Pseudomonadota > Alphaproteobacteria > UBA7985 > UBA7985 > CAXQZM01. The sequence goes on from CAXQZM010000047.1 coordinate 4,653, forward strand.
AGGGTGGCACCATAAACTGCAGCTAACACCAAAGCATTCAAAGAAAATTCTGGTAAATTAATGCCGGCTCCTAGCGGATCCCGAGGCTTCATATCAATTATGTACGAGTCATCAATCCAGGAAACGCCCCAGGCGGTTACAGCAATAAGCGTCAAAACAATGATTGATACAACTAAGCGAGACATGGACTAATTAGCCATCCTTTACCCAGAGATTATCAGAAAGCCAGCGGTCAAGTTCAGATCCTGCTGTTTGCAAAAGCGCTAGGGCATTTAGATCCAAAATTAGATCCGTAGCTTGATCAGCCACAACTCCATCGAGCAACTTTAACCAACTCGCAGCAGACGAATACTCATGGTCTATCAAATCCCTCTTCGCCGCAAATAACCTTCCTTGGTTTGACTCAAGATTAGTAGCTGGCGGTATTCGGCCAAACCCAAATCCGGAGGACCTTATCGCTGTACGATCAACCTCTATCAGGTTGTCAATTCCATCAGCTATGAATATTGCCGCAGGGATCGGCCTTTGAAAGCGATCACTACGCGCAAACTCTTGGAGAGTTTCTAAGACAGCCATTAGTTCAGAATCCGCCTGCGCAACATATGCAAATTCTTCCAAATCAGATTGGTTTATCACTTTGTTGGCAATAGCTAGACGGATTCTTGTGATGACTTTGACTGCGTCAGAAACTTCGTCAGTTGAAAACTCCGAAACAGCTGCCACTTGATCAGTTTTTTCTAGCAAAGCTATCTGAGCATCACGCAACTCGACCTCCAGATCATTTATGCGATCCACAAGCTGAGAATTATCTCGACCAACGTTAGCTTCGGTTAGTAAGCTCTGAGATAGCTGTTCATAGTTTTCGTTGCTGGCCTCACTTAGCAGCGCTAAATCAAGTTGAATTTGTTCCAGTAAACGCTCTAACGGTTCAAGATCCAGCAGCGTCAGGCTATCATTTTCTGCAGTTGCCGCTTGCAAAGACTCTTCGATACGGACCTCCAATAAATCTATTCGGCCAGCTTGAGACAGAAATAGCCTATCAATAAGATCTGTCTGCTCTTCGAGTTTCTCTCGTATATCAGCAAGTTCAGCTTGATTGCTTGGCATCGAACTTATTACATTCTTAAATTCTTCGACTGTCCCCGCTCTTGAAGCGTACCATGAAAGCCAAAGATTTCCTAAAGCAATCGCTGCAAGACCCGCAAGAGCAAGCCAAATGAACAGCGAACTTGCCTGCGCGGATGCCAGAATAGGTGAAGGAGAATACTTGGCCGGATTTACAGTGTTATTTTGATAAGCTCGCTCAATATAGGCATCCCGGATACTATCATGATGATTTTTTGGAATGTGATTTCTTTCCTTCCATCCCTGAAC
>CAXQZM010000048.1:0-13249 GCA_964228455.1 Alphaproteobacteria bacterium
ACTGGATCTGTAGCAGTGCCAATCCATCAAACCACCTCATTTCAATTCAATGATACCGATCATGCAGCCAATCTTTTTGGCCTCTCTGAGCTAGGTAATATCTATTCACGCATAATGAACCCAACTGTTGATGTGCTCGAACAACGCATAGCCACCCTTGAAGGGGGCGCTGCAGCAGTTGCAGTCTCATCAGGCCAGACCGCGACAGCATACTCACTGCAAAATTTAGCGAAGGCAGGCGACAACATTGTAGCGTCTACCGATCTTTATGGTGGAACTTGGAATCTATTCTCGAATACTCTGAAAGATCAAGGTATCGAAGTACGCTTCGCAGACCCATCCGACCCCACAAACTTTGAAAAACTCATAGATGCGCGGACAAGAGCTTTCTACGCTGAAACGCTCCCAAATCCCAAGCTTAATGTTTTCCCAATAAAAGAAGTAGCGGATATTGGGCGAAACCACGGCATCCCACTAATTATGGACAACACAGCAGCGCCGGGCTTAGTAAAGCCCCTAGATCATGGCGCTGCGATCGTAATGTATTCCACAACGAAGTATATTGGTGGACACGGCACCTCAATTGGTGGCCTGATTGTCGATGGTGGTAATTTTGACTGGGAAGATGCAGGAGACCGTCAGCTTACTTTGAACCAACCAGATCCATCGTATCATGGTGTTGTTTGGGCGCAGGCAGCCAAGCCTCTAGGGCCTATAGCGTACGCGCTTAAACTAAGAACAACTTTGTTACGTGACCTGGGCGGAGCGATGAGTCCCTTTAATGCATTTATGTTCATTCAAGGGCTCGAAACACTTCACCTTAGAATGAGAGCTCACTGCGAGAATGCACAGAAGGTTGCCAACTTCTTGTCTTCAAACAAGAAAGTAAGCAAAGTCATCTATCCTGGATTAATGACCGGCGAGCCCCGTGAGAGAGCTGATACATATATGACCCGAGGCTATGGAGGTATGGTTGGAGTTGAGCTTAAAGGTGGCGTTGAGGCTGGTAAAAAATTCATCGATAACTTGAAGCTTTTATATCATGTGGCGAACATCGGTGATGCAAGATCTCTTGCGATCCACCCGGCGAGTACAACTCACAGCCAACTCTCGGCAGAGGAGCGTTTGCAGACCGGCGTTACAGATGGTTACGTTCGGCTGTGCATTGGCATTGAACACTTTGAAGATATAATTTCAGATATCAAACAAGCTCTAGCCGCAGCTTAGGGAATATTTGGCGCAGAGCGAGGAATAGCTTTGCGCCATTTTCTCCTTGATCTGGGTCGAGGCTCCACTTAAACCGACGACGTTCAAGCAATTGCACGTGTGAGCGGGAGAGCTGGGCTTTACGCCCGCGCCGACGGGGTAAATTAACTCGACAATCTCTCAGGCAAAAGGACCGTTTGCGCGATTGAACCTCTGGAAAGTGGCGCTTCTGCGTCCGCCCACGGGGACAAGTGAGCACGCTAACAATAGCTTGCCGCGAAACTCTCAGGCCAAATACAGAGCGGGTTGGTCGCGAAAATTATTTTTCGCGAGCGACTGCTTTGTAACTGATCTTGAGGACTAAAATGTCTGATAATAAAATAAAGAAGACGTATCTTCACGATTGGCACTTAAATTCTGGCGCTAGATTAGTGGACTTTGCAGGATACGCGCTCCCTGTTTCATACAAGCTGGGCCTGAGAGCAGAACACGAGGCCTGCAGACATTCAGCTGCGCTTTTTGATGTTTCTCATATGGGACAGGTTAGCATTTCAGGTGCTGATGCGCTTAAATATTTAAAGAAACTGATACCGCTCGATAGCGAGAGCCTTCCTGTTGGCGCACAGGGTTATAGTTTTCTACTTAACAAGCACGGAGGCATCTTAGACGACCTCATGTGTGCGCGACTAGCAGACAATCATTTCGAATTCGTCGTTAACGGCGCATGCAAGGAAATTGACATTGTTCACATGAGAGAAGTCGCGCAGAACTTTGAGGTTAATATTCAGGTTAATGATAAAAGTTTAATCGCCCTTCAGGGACCAAGAGCATCGGAAGCATTAGCCAAAACAAAACTAAAAGATGCGTGTAATCTAAAATTCATGCAAGTGCGCAATCTACCGAGAGATATCAGCATATCTCGCTCCGGATATACGGGCGAGGACGGCTTTGAAATCTCAATTCCAAATGATCAAGTTGTTGAACTTGCAAGCGAGTTAGTGTCGATGAGTTTTGTTGAACCTGCGGGCTTAGGTGCACGCGACACTTTGCGAATGGAGGCGGGATTACCGCTCTATGGTCAAGATCTAAACCCCCAAATCACCCCACTTGATGCTTCGCTATCTTGGGCAATTCCAAAAAATCGAGAAAACTATATCGGAAGCCAAGCTTTGTTGAGACAACGCCAAAAGGGTCCTGCCAAAGCGCGAATTGCACTTCTCCCCGAAGGAAGAGCGCCACTGCGCACAGGTGTACAACTTTTTGATGACAACGGAAATGTGGTAGGGCATGTCACGTCAGGAACAATAAGCCCCACTATGGGCGTGCCTATTTCCCTTGCGATAGTAGATCAAGCCGCATCGAAAAACCAATCTTTCACAGGAGAAATAAGAGGAAAGCGTGTCGCTTGCATACGCACCAAGCTACCCTTTGTTCCAAAATCTTACGCTAAATAAGGAGGAAACCCAATGGCAACACGATACTTCACCGAAGACCACGAATGGCTTGAAGTTGATGGCGATACCGCAACAGTAGGCATTACAGAGCACGCCTGCGAGCAACTAGGCGACCTAGCTTTTGTAGAGTTACCAGAAGTAGGAACTGCTGGAGTTAAGGGTGATGATGTCGCTGTTGTTGAATCTATAAAGGCAGCCTCAGATATCTACATGCCAGTGTCGGGGGAAATCACAGAGATTAACACGCCAATGGGTGATGACTGCACAGTTTTATCTGATGGACCAGAAAGTTCAGGGTGGATCTGGAAGATGAAACTTTCCAACCCCTCTGAGCTAGACAGCCTCATGGATGCTGAAGCATACCAAACCCTAATATCATAAATAAAGTAGCAAGGTTTCAAATGACTCTTTCTCCCTTTGTGCATCGCCATATTGGACCTAATGCTGAAGAGCAGCAAGAAATGCTCAACGCGCTATCATGTGTCAGCCTAGACTCACTCATCAACCAAGCGGTCCCTGAAGATCTGCGGGTAAAGAGCCCTCTAAATTTACCAGAAGGTAAAGATGAACATGAGGCACTTTCTGAACTAGAGGAACTTCTCTCAGAGAACGTGTTACTAACAAGCCTAATTGGCCAGGGCTACTACGACTGCATCACGCCCCCAGTAATTCAACGTAACATGTTTGAAAATCCAGGTTGGTACACATCATATACACCATACCAACCTGAGATTAGTCAGGGTCGATTGGAAATGCTCTTCAATTTCCAAACCTTGATTACGGAACTGACAGGTCTCCCTATCGCTGGCGCATCCCTTCTAGATGAAGCAACCGCGGTAGCAGAATCTGCGACGCTTGCAGTTCGATCATTTAAGGGGAAGCGACGAAAGATCCTTGTTGCTAGCGAGCTCTTCCCTCAGACAATGTCTACTTTAAAAACGCGCCTGAAACCTTTAGGGCTGCCAATTGAAACAGGTGCGTCTTGCGACAATGAAACTGCAGGCGTCATAGTACAATGGCCAGATGCTAAAGGCCTCGCAAATGATTTCAGATCAATTGTGAATAGTGCGAAAGCAGCCGGTGCATTGGTGATCCTGGCAGCAGATCCATTAGCCCTTACAAAACTAGAATGCCCAGGAAACCTTGGGGTGGATATAGCCGTTGGATCAATGCAGCGATATGGCGTACCAATGGGTTTAGGCGGACCGCACGCTGCCTATATGGCGGTAACAGATAAGCTTAAACGCATGATGCCCGGACGCATTATCGGCCAGTCAGTTGATAGCAACGGACAGCCTGCGTATCGGCTAGCACTGCAGACTCGAGAGCAACACATAAGGCGAGGCGATGCAACTTCCAATATCTGCACGGCACAAGCGCTTCTAGCGAATATGGCAGCGGCATATGCAATTTATCATGGACCAGAAGGGCTTCGTAACATTGCTGATCGTATACACGCTCATGCCGCTGCATTTGCCGAAGCGGCTAAAGCAAATGGATATGAACTAGTTGGAGAGCAATTTTTCGATACCGTGACATTAAAAACCCCCGACGCCAGTTCGTTACAAGCGACAGCTCGAGAAGCAGGGATTGCAATACACGCAGACAACGGCCACGTATCGATGGCTTTTGACGAAACAACTAACGACCAAACGGTTGAAACGTTGGCAACTATCTTCAAGTTGAAAGTGAATGAGCGAGACACTGTTTTTGCACCCTTTGCAGCAAGAACTGAAAGTTGGTTGACCCAAGAAATTTTTCACAATGTCCGCTCAGAGACACAGATGATGCGTTACTTGAGAAAATTAATGGACAAGGACTTGGCTCTAGACCGTGCGATGATCCCGCTAGGATCTTGTACTATGAAATTAAACGCCGCATCTGAAATGATGCCCGTTAGTTGGGCTAAAAATGGCAGTCTCCATCCTTTCTTGCCAGCAGATTGCCAATTGGGCACTCATCATATGGCAAAACAGACAGAGTCTTGGTTGTCGGAAATAACAGGCTTCGCCGCCACATCGCTCCAACCCAATGCAGGCAGTCAAGGAGAGTACGCTGGCCTGCTCGCGATCAAAGCATACCATGAGGCCAATGGGAATGAGGATAGAAATATATGTCTAATCCCGACCTCTGCTCATGGCACAAATCCAGCAAGCGCCGTAATGTGTGGCATGCAAGTTGTGCCGGTTGGCTGTGATGATGCCGGCAACATTGATTTAGCCCATCTAAGAGACCGCATTGAGCAGCATCGTGATCACCTTGCTGCTTTAATGGTTACATACCCCTCGACCCACGGTGTGTTCGAAGAGACCATAAAGGACATTTGTCGCGAAGTTCATGCCGCAGGAGGTCAAGTATACATGGACGGTGCAAACCTTAACGCCATGGTTGGACTTGTTCGGCCTGGCGACATTGGAGCTGATGTTTGTCACATGAATCTTCATAAGACATTTTGCATCCCTCACGGTGGCGGAGGCCCTGGTATCGGACCGATAGGTGTCGCAAGCCACCTCAAACCCTTTCTCCCTGGAAATGGACAGGCAGGTGAACATAGGGCAGTTAGTGCAGCTCCCCTCGGGTCAGCCTCAATCATATGTATTACCTGGATGTATATCCGTATGATGGGTGGTGCGGGCCTCACGGAGGCCACGAAAGTTGCTATCCTGAATGCGAACTACCTCGCAGAACGAATTAAGGAATCATTCCCAGTTCTTTACAGAGGCGCAAAGGGATTTGTGGCACACGAGTGTATTCTAGACACGCGAGACGTGAAAGAAGTCGGTGTTACGGTTGATGACTTGGCTAAACGGCTTATTGATTATGGGTTCCATGCCCCAACCATGTCTTGGCCAGTGGTGGGAACGCTTATGGTTGAGCCGACAGAAAGCGAAGACAAAGCTGAACTGGATCGCTTTGCCGATGCAATGAACAAAATCCGAATTGAAATTGCTGAGATTGAGGCTGGTAAGGTAGAATACACACGCAGTGCACTGGCTCACGCTCCTCATGCTGCAGATAGCCTAACAGCTGAAAAATGGGATCGTGATTATCCGAGAATAATGGGCCCCTTCCCCGCGGAGCAAACAATCAGCGATAAATATTGGCCACCTGTAGCTAGAGTTGATAATGCTTTTGGTGATAGAAATCTTGTTTGCAGCTGCCCTCCAATGGATAGTTTTGAAGAGGCTGCGTGAATTACTGCCCCGCTGTCTAAGGCAAAAGCACCTGGGCTGTCATAAGATCCAGGTGTGCACCTCCACCATTTTTAAAAAGAGTTATTTCTGAGCTACTTTCCCTTTTAATTTCTCCAGGCACCAACCCATAGAGATCCCCAAGGACATCTTCTCGTTTTATTACCCCACGCGCTAATGGATCGTAAAACTCTCCGATGTGATCGACAGTAGTATCAAAGCAATCGCAAAAAAGCCTAGCCTTTGTAACTAAAACGTCATCCGCTTCCCTCATTTTTTTGTTGAACGCACCAATTAAATCTACGTGTGTACCAGGCTGCACCCAAGTTCCTTTCAGCACAGGCTCTGAAGTCATTAACGCCGAAGATATCACATCTGCATCTTGAACAGCTGAACGAAGATCGCTGACTTGTTTCACTCTAAAACCTGATTTTGTGAGCGCACTCACAGCAGCGGCCCCACGATGAGTGGTTCGGTTCCAAAGGGATACTTCTGTAAGATGAGGCATAAGCGCGGCGTATGCCTGCACTAGATGCAATGCCACTTTTCCCGCACCCAAAATTAAAAGCTTTGTTGAACCTGCCCTAGCTAGGAGAGAGCTTCCCAAAACAGAATCAGCAGCCGTCTTTAGATTTGTGACTTCATCGTTATCCAAAGTACCGCGGACCTTGCCATTGGCATCGTCAAAGATAACCATAGAACCATGAATGGTAGGCAAATCATAGGTAGAGGGGTTATCTGGATAAACCGAACATGACTTAACTCCGATACCCAAGCCAGGCACCCATGCCGAGCGTGATAACAAGATATTATCAGCTTGATAAAGAAATTGATCCCCCAAAATTGCCCGGGGCAATAAATGCCCTTTTACCATTGAGTTTCTCACCTGCAGCCACAGCTCTTGTTCAACAATCATTTTAGTAGACTAAGTGTTTCCCAAAGCTATGGAAAGCCCTAAGGGCAAATCTATGTCTTATATACTATCAATCGATCAGGGCACGACTTCTTCGCGCGCAATAATATTTAATTCCAAACTTGAAGCAATAACCAGCGATCAAAAGGAATTTACCCAATATTTCCCAAAACCTGGTTGGGTGGAACATGATGCCGAAGAGATCTGGGAGAGCGTTCTTGCAGTCGCCAGAAATGCATTAGAAAAAGCAAACATTTCGGCAGCGGAGATCGATGGAATTGGTATCACTAATCAGCGGGAAACAATTGTTGCATTTGAGAAAAGCACGGGCAAGCCAATTCATAACGCCCTTGTTTGGCAGGACCGTCGCACATCAAATATGTGCTCGCGACTAAAGAAAGATGGCCATGAAGAAGCGTTAAACCAAAAAACTGGACTACTTTTGGATCCCTATTTCAGCGCAACGAAGATTTCCTGGATGATCCAAAACATCGATGGCCTCAAGGAGCGTGTCGATCGCGGGGATGTTTTATTCGGAACTATTGATACTTACTTAATCTACCGCCTGACTTCCGGCGCGTCATTTGTAACTGACGCAACCAACGCAGCACGAACTGCGCTATACAACATAATTGAAGGCCGCTGGTCACGCGAGCTCACTGCCCTATTCAATGTCCCAATCAAAGCGTTACCAGAGGTCTTGGACTCTAGTGCGAACTTTGGCCTCTGTAGTGAAGACATCCTAGGAGCTGAAATCCCAATTTGCGGTGTAGCAGGCGACCAACAGGCGGCGACTGTTGGACAAGCCTGTTTTTCACCAGGTATGTTAAAATCAACATACGGCACAGGCTGTTTCGCTCTCCTAAATACTGGCGCCACACCAGTTAGTTCCAAAAATAAGCTTCTAACAACTATTGCCTATCAACTCGATGGAAATACAACCTACGCGCTAGAAGGTTCAATCTTCATTGCAGGTGCCGCAGTTCAGTGGCTTAGAGACGGACTGGGGATCATAGAAAAGGCCGAGCAGACAGGCGCAATGGCGTCAGAATCAGCAATGGATGAGCCAATATTTATGGTCCCAGCATTTACTGGACTGGGCGCCCCTCACTGGGATCCAAATGCTAGAGGAGCCATATATGGACTTACGAGAAAGTCGGGACCAAAAGAGTTTGCAAGAGCTGCTTTAGAGGCCGTCTGCTATCAAACAAGCGACTTACTTAGCGCTATGCGAGCAGATTGGGCTGCTGCTGGCAGAGAGGTTGAAACAGCCAGCCTGAGGGTAGATGGCGGAATGGTTGCATCTGATTGGATGCTTCAATTTCTTTCCGACATACTAGCGTCAGCTGTTGAAAGGCCAAAACTGCTTGAAACTACCGCTCTCGGCGCGGCGTATCTTGCGGGGTTAAAACTTGGGCTTGTACCCACGCCTGCACAGATGCAAAATGCTTGGGCACTTGATAAGCGTTTCAGCCCGTCAATGGACACTGAGACGCGCGAGGCAAAACTTTCCGGTTGGAAAGACGCAGTTCAGCGAACGCTCTCTAATGATTGATCAATTTATATCAGCTTTCGCAACATTATTTGTGACGATCGATCCAATCGGCAACGTTCCAATCTTTATGGCTTTAATTGCATCTTATCCTGCTGCCATACAACGGGCCATTGCTTTTCGAGCAGCCCTCATTGGACTTGTTATATTACTTGTATTTGCTTTTGTTGGAAATTCACTTCTCGCTTTCTTAGGAATATCCATGCCCGCTTTAGAAATTACAGGTGGACTGCTACTGCTTATGGTTGCGATTGAGATGGTGTTTGAGCGACGGTCAGCGCGTCGGCAGCAGAGAGTAGATGAAGCTACGCAAGATCAAGTCAGCGACGACGGAGAATGGCAGTCTCTCGCCATCTTTCCACTTGCCATTCCAATGTTAGCTGGCGCCGGTGCGATGACTAGCCTGCTTGTTGTGTCCGCTGGCAATAGCCCTAGCTCACCTTCTTTTTATTTAAGCATACTGGCTCTATTGCTGGTTATAGGACTGTTTGCGATGATCATCTGGCTAACCATCACACTTGGCAACCGCGTGAACAAACAAGTCTATCTAGTTTTAACACGAATTATGGGTGTGATTTTAGCGGCTCTAAGCACTCAATTTATTCTAAGCGGTATAAAAGCAGCATTTAACCTCTAAAAGCTCTTATGGACCACTTTATAAATGCATTTGCGACGTTGTTTGTAACTATCAATGTTCTAGGGGTTCTCCCAGTTTTTGTAGGACTTGTTCAAGGGTACTCGCCCAAACAGCAAAGGCAAATCGCGCTCCGATCAAATCTCATTTGTTTTCTAGTCTTACTCGCTTTTGCAGTCGGCGGAGAACCATTCTTACGCCTACTTGGAATCTCTTTACCGGCCTTTCAAATCGGTGGAGGAATCCTTCTTTTCTTTGTAGGCTTCGAGATGGTTTTTGACCGACGAAATCAAAGACGGGAAAAAACTGCAAAGGCCTCCATTGAAAATCACGATGAGCCACAGCAAGACTGGCAGTCACTAGCTATTTTCCCTCTCGCAGTTCCACTGCTAGCAGGTGCTGGAACAATGACCGTTCTTATTCTGCTCTCGGCTGGAAATCCAATTGGAAGTCCCAATTTCTTTATTACCTTGTTGGCACTTGCAGCTGTTATGATAATATCTACAGGCCTACACCTTATGGCAGCAATAAACGGCAATCGCCTAAATCAGCAGTTAACCAATATAACAACTCGCCTAATGGGTGTGATCCTCGCAGCACTTAGCGCTCAGTATGTAATCGACGGCTATATAGGTATTTCTCTGTGAGACAGACAATATTATTTGCAGTTGGCGTTATTATTTTAGACGCCATGGGAATTGGACTGCTGATGCCTGTCTTGCCTGATATCCTTGCTGAGTTACAAGGCATTGATCCCAAGATCTTACATCAGGCTGATTCTTATAATCCAATTGGTGAAATTGCTGGGATCGGCATGTGGCTAACGGCAGTTTACATGGGCATGCAATTTCTTTTTGGGCCAACACTAGGTAACCTCTCTGATCGATTTGGACGCAGGCCGGTTTTACTTATTTCATTGTTAGCGCTTGGAATTGATTACATTATTTTAGGTTTTGCCGGATCAATATGGGTTCTTTTTCTCGGCCGCATTCTTGCTGGAATAGCCGGTGCCACATACGGTACAGCCTATGCCGCCATTGCGGATATATCAAACAAAGAGAATAAGGCACGCAACTTTGGTTTTGTTGGCGCAGGGTTTGGAATCGGTTTCATATTAGGTCCAGCAATTGGTGCTGCATTAGCGGGGCTAGATGTGCGAGCGCCCATTTTTGCAGCTGCACTTCTATCGTTTGTCAACCTTGTATTTGGCTACTTATTTTTCCAAGAAACCCTTCCGAAAAAACGACAGCGTCCATTTGACTTTAGGCGTGCCAATCCAGTTGGCGCATTGCAGCAAATTCGGAAGGTTCCCCAAATTCATGGATGGCTACTCTCGGCTTTTCTGTTTGGGATTGCTTTTACAGTCTACCCAGCAGTTTGGTCATATTACGGCCGAGCGGTTGCTGGGTGGGACAGACAAGAGGTGGGCATTTCGCTAGCAGTATTTGGAGTTTCTTTCGCAATTGTACAAATATTTCTTCTGGGTCCGATGGTAAACCGCATTGGCCCAAGACGAGTTCTAGCAATAGGGATTTGGTCGGCGTTCCTATGTTTTCTTGGCCTGGGATTGGCTCAAAATGGGACACATATATATATGACGGTTCCCCTTTCCGCCCTTTCCATAGTCGTAAACCCAATGATAAGCTCAATTTTATCCAATTCCGTCAGCGAAGACGTTCAAGGAGAGCTGCAAGGAATTAACACTTCGCTGGCCGCAGTTGGATCAACCATCGCACCATTTATAATGGTTGGCACATTTATCTGGGGCACACCGTCCAACCCTGACAAATTTAGCTTGCCGGGCGCACCCTTTCTTATTTGCGCATGCCTGATGCTTTCATTGATTCTAATAACCCGTCGACAAAGCGCGCTATAAAAAAAGGGGGCTTGCAGCCCCCTTTTCTCAAATAATCAATCCAAACTAAAGAGCTTCTTCCTCGGCTAGCAGCCACACGTGGGTAAATACAGGATGAGCACCTTCAGGTATTGCAGTCACACGCGATAAAAAGACTTCTGATGAGCCTTTACGAATGCCAGGACCAAAGCCAATCTTCCCACCAGTAAAAATATTGTCGATGGTTGTTGACTCCATCGCGGCCACGAAGCTTTCAGTTGTAAGGTCAGGACCTGCATTATTAAGCGCAGCAACCAAGAATTCAGCACCAATACGACCGATGATCGCAGCACCCGTAACAGGCGCACCAGTTGCTGCTTCCCACTGAGCTTTAAACTCAGCCGCTGCTGGCGAACGGCGCGCAGCATCAGTAGCTCCAATCCAAGCACCCGCAGCATAAAGACCTTCTAGTGCCGGCAATATACCTTGCTGATGGGCGATAAGTATAACTGCATCTTCAAAGATCGCCGTGGATCCCATTATAGGCACGTTATACCCCAACTGTGCCGCAGTCGCCTTGATCGCAATGGCCTCTGGAAAGTTAGTACCAAGAGCAATAAAGTCACATCCATCACGCTGCAGTCTCAGCAAAGATCCTACATAATCAGTATCACGTGGCTGATGAGCCGCGGTAGCTTTAACCTCTACACCCAGAGAAGCAGCTACATCATTAAGCGCATCTAAGCTTTCTCTGCCAAAATCTGTCTCAAGATAGATTATACAAGGCGCACTCACACCCATGTTCTCCACAAAATGTTGAGTTCCTTTTTGGATTTGCTCATAATACGAGGACAAACCCTGGAATGCCATATCTCCTTCCATTGAGCGCGCTGCCGATAATGGAAAAACGTTAGGAACGCCAAATTCTTCCTGAAGCGGCATGACTGCATTATTCATTGGCGTACCAAGTGCACCAAAGATAGCAAAGACACCATCATCGATGACTAGTTTTTCACCTGCGGCGGCTGCTTTAGCGACCTCATAGCCATGATCTTCTATGTTAACTACAAGCTGCCTGCCATGGATACCGCCAGCGGCATTAACAGCACCAAAATAAGCTTGTGCAGAGCCCATTGAGGCTTGTCCCCAAGGGGCAAGTGGTCCTGACATCGCCGTATGCGATCCGAGCAGAATTTCAGTATCCGATACGCCCTGCTGCGCCGAAGCGGCTGCACCGAGCGAGACCGCCATGACGGCGGACATCAATATGCGTTTCATAGGTTTGGTTTCCTCTCCCAAGTTTTTACCTTCCTACGACATAGCATAGACTTGTGCGTGGTCCAGGGGGAATGTCCATATGCGAACGCTTTGTAACCCAAATACCCTAATTCGTGTTGCTCCGTATCTTTGCTTAAGCTTGTTAATCTGACGCCAACTTTACGGTTATATCCGTCGCCACGCAGTCCCTTCAGCGCTGTCCTCAAGAAGAACACCTAAGTCCACGAGCTTGTCGCGTATTTCGTCTGCACGAGCAAAGTCTTTTGCTTTCTTCGCTTCTACCCGCGCCGCCACGAGAGCCTCAATATGTTGATTATCATCTTGCGGCGCTCCTTTGAACCAAGTGCTAGGATCCAGTTGTAAAAGCCCTAAAGTTTCGAAATTTGCTGGATTCCTTAGCACTTCTGATGTCTGCAGATCGTCCATTAAGCGGCCTAAATGCGGCGGACCCCAATCTTTTCCGGCCGCTTTTTCTCGGTACAGGCTATCCAAACGATTCTGAGCTGCCAGCAGCTTGCTCTCAGTCAAATCTAAGGGACTGCGATAGTGAGTCTCTAGTAGAGCAAGCCTAATACTTTCACCCTTAAATCTTTTGGCTAACAGGTCTGGGATAGTGAAAAAATTACCTAAAGATTTTGACATTTTTTCACCGTCAACAGTCACAAAACCATTATGAACCCAATAGCGGGCCATGTGATCTGTGTTGTTTGCGCAGCAGGATTGAGCGATTTCATTCTCGTGGTGGGGGAATCTCAAGTCTAGCCCACCCATGTGCACGTCAAAAACGTCGCCCAAATGCTCTTTAGCCATTGCCGAGCACTCTATATGCCAGCCGGGACGTCCAAACCCCCAAGGAGAATCAAACGCGCAATTATATGGCTCATGATCCTTCTTAGGCTTCCACAAAACAAAATCCCGAGGATCTCGCTTTTGATTTGAGACCTCAATTCGAGCACCAGCGATAAGGTCCTCTTGTGAGAGCCGTGACAAAGATCCGTACCCAGGCATCGAAGCGGTGTGGAATAGAACATTTCCACTCCCATCCTCATAAGCATTATTTTGCGCAAGAAGCTTTTGGATCATTTCTATCATCTGAGGAATGTGCTCAGTTGCGCGAGGTTCCACTGTTGGAGACAAACAACCCAGGGTCTTCATATCATCGACATAATCCTCATGAGTGCGAGCAG
>CAXQZM010000049.1:0-7686 GCA_964228455.1 Alphaproteobacteria bacterium
GCCATATATCCAATCGAGTAAACATGAACGATTGCGGATACAATCGTAACCACGCAAAGCATTACCGCCGTGAGCATGTCTACCTTGATAGCCCAGGATACTTCAAACCCCCCGGTTTGGATCCACGGTAGCAGCCCTAGCACAAACGGATCACCACCTGATAGCTGATTTATAAATACAATTATTGATAAAACCGCAGATGTAGAAACGGCACCTGTAGTGATTAGCTGCGCGCCACGATCACCAATTTGAGCCTGGAACAGACCTACAAGGACTGCCGCTACCGCGGGAAGAAATAGTATCAGTTGAGCGAAGGATTCCATGGTTTTACCCCTTCATCTCACTAAGATCTTCAATATCAATTCCACCGTGGTTACGGAAGAAAGAAACTAAGATGGCCAAACCAATCGCAGCCTCTGCGGCGGCTACGGTTAGTATTAATAAAACGAAAATATGGCCGCCAACATCTCCACTTCTAGCTGCAAAAGTTACCATGTTAATATTTACTGCCAGGAGCATTAGCTCAATCGACATCAGGATTGTGATTACGTTTCGTCTGTTCAGAAAAATCCCAAACACCCCCATTGTAAACAGCAGCGCCGCAACAGCCAAATAAGCCCCGTCAAGGTTTTCCATTTTTAGATTCCTTTAAATACCCTGCCCGCTCTGGACTTTTTTCATAACAACTGAATCAGATGGTTTTCGATCGATCTGCGAGGGGATATCCTGCCGTTTCACCCCAGCTCGAGTTCGCATCGTAAGAACAATAGCTCCAATCATTGCTACCAAAAGCACTAAACCTCCAACCTGAACCGCGTAGAAATAAGTAGTATAGAGTTCCATGCCAATTGCTTGAGTGTTTGTTAATCCTGAGCTCTCGATCGAGGTCGGATCAAGGCGCAAGCTACCCGAGGCCGCGACGAATACTAACTCAATCAGGAGTACAAGGCCGATCAGACCGCCGATACCCAAGTATCGCCGACCAGTCTCTTTTATCTTCACGATTGATTGGTCCAGCATCATTACTACGAACATGAACAGCACCGCAACAGCGCCCACATAAACAATTACCAATACCATTGCAGGGAATTCGGCGCCTCGAAGAACGAAAAGTCCTGCTGAATTAAAAAAAGCGAGAATTAAAAACAAAACGGAATGGACAGGATTGCGGGACAGGACAACCATAAGGCCTGCTATCAGGGTAAGACTAGAAAACAGATAAAACGCGAGTTCAGCAACAAACATAAAAAACTACCTGTAAGGCGCATCAAGCGCAATATTACGCGCTATTTCAAGTTCCCAACGATCACCGTTGTCTAAGAGTTTGTCTTTATCGAAGTACAGCTCCTCACGTGTCTCTGTTGCAAACTCGTAGTTAGGCCCCTGAACAATCGCATCAACCGGACATGCTTCCTGACAATATCCACAATATATGCATTTCGTCATGTCTATGTCGTAGCGAGTAGTTCGTCGGCTGCCATCGTCTCTAGGCTCAGATTCAATCGTTATCGCCTGTGCGGGGCAAATTGCCTCACACAACTTGCAAGCAATACAACGCTCTTCACCACTAGGATACCGCCTGAGGGCGTGTTCGCCCCTGAAACGAGGGCTAAGGACACCTTTCTCGTGAGGATAATTTACTACGACGCGAGGCTCGAACAGCATGTACCTTAAAGTCATGGCCATGCCTCTAAAAATTTCGGCAAGAAATGCCATTCTAAGGGGTGAAATTAAACGTTTCATAATATTCTAACCTGAAAAAATCATCACCATTGCAGCATAAAACACAACCGCTACAACTGAGAATGGTAAGAAAACTTTCCATCCAAGACGCATCAACTGATCGTAACGATATCGAGGTACCGTGGCCCTTATCCAAATAAATACAAAGGCAAAGAAGAACGTTTTGAGCAAAAACCAGACAAAAGAATCTGGAATTAACCAACCAAGGCCCGGGACAGCCAAGTAACCACCAAAAAACAGGGTTGCTGTCATAGCGGACATTAGAAGAATGTTGGCATATTCTCCTAAAAAGAAAAGCGCAAAAGCCATTGAAGAATACTCTACAAAATAGCCAGCTACCAGCTCGGACTCGCCTTCCGGTAGATCAAAAGGGGTTCGGTTCGTCTCAGCTAAGGCAGATATAAAAAACACAATAAACATCGGAAACAAAGGAATGAAGAACCAAACACTTCTTTGAGCTTCGACTAGACCTAGTAGGCTAAAGGTACCAAAACCGTCGTCACCAAATGCTGCAGCAACAATAACAACCGTAATAATTACTAGACCAAGTGACACTTCATACGATACCATTTGAGCAGCTGACCTTAGGGCACCGAGGAATGGATATTTAGAATTAGACGCCCAACCCGCCATAATTATTCCATAAACTCCGAGAGATGATATCGCAAAGAGGTAGAGTATCCCCACATTGATATCCGCGATATAAAAATTCGGGTCAATCGGCATTACCGCCCACGCAACTACCGCCAATGCCATCGTAAGCATTGGTGCAATCAAAAATACAATACGATTTGACCCTGAGGGCAAGATCGTCTCTTTAAATATCAGCTTCACAGCATCTGCTACCCACTGCAAAAGCCCAAAGGGACCAACAACATTCGGCCCCTGCCGGCGCTGAGCCCAAGCAATAACACGACGCTCTGCCCAAGTCATGAAACCCACAGCTATGAACAATGGCAGCACAACAGCAATAATTTTCCCTATCTGGAGGAGTAAAATAATAATTGTGTCAAACATGAGTCTATTCCGCTGCCAGTTTATCAGCGCGATGGATCAACGCAGAGGTGCACTCTGCCATCGTTTCCGATGCCCTTGATATAGGGCAAGTCATGTAGAAATTATCAATTGAAGTAGGAAAAGACCCAGCAGGAAGTGTGTCGTCCGTTTCGACTGACGCCCAAGTAGGTTGAGCCAGGCTTCCAACTAGCGACAAATTCGAAGATGCCTGCACCATCTGAGCGCGAAGGTCAGTGAGATTGTCGAATGATAAACTCTTTCCGAGCTTAGCTGAGAGAGCCCGAATAATTCTCCAATCTTCACGCGCTTCACCAGGGGGGAACACAACTAACTTGCCTTGCTGAACTCTACCCTCAGTGTTTACGAAAGTTCCTGATTTTTCAGTATAGGCCGCGCCTGGCAAAATTATATCTGCAACAGTAGCTCCCGCGTCACCATGATGCCCTTGATAGACTACAAAGGTCTTCGCAAGTTTATCCGTGTCCAACTCATCAGCTGCTAATAGATAGACTAGATCAAACTTATCCGCATCACACAAAATCTGATCTGTTGTTAGTCCTCCATTCGATGGGACACATCCTAAATCCAGTCCAGCAACCCGACTTGCAGCAAGTTGGAGGACACCGAATCCGTGCCAATCATCCCGAATTGCGTCCACTTTTTCTGCCAATTGAGAAGCTGTTTGTAAGAGGGCTGATCCAGTTTCACCGCGCAGCGCTGCAGCTCCAACGATAATAAGTGGTTTTTTTGCTTCTTTAAGCACTTTCGCAAAGCCTGCACTTGCGACCTTTAGTTTGGTTAGATCATCAAAATTTTCCCCTAACCAATCAACTTGATAAGTCTGGTCATGGGGAATGCCTAGTGCACCAACACGAAGCCCGCCTTCAAGGAACCTCTTTCTGATGCGTGCTCCGATGATTGGAGCATCTAACCGGGGGTTCGCACCAATCAACAAAATCGCGTCCGCATCTTCAATCGCCGAAATACCTCCGGCAAGCGTGTAATGGCTCCGGTCCGCAATACTAGCCGTCGAACCATCTTGACGACAATCTATCGACTTCACTCCGACACTATCCATTAGTGTTTTAAGCGCGAACATTTCTTCAGCAGCGCACTGATCACCCATTATAGCCGCAATTTTTTCTGGTTGGCTTGAATTAATCTTATTGGACACAGCGCTCAGCGCTTCATCCCAAGTTACCGGCTCTAACTTACCAGACCTGCGCATGTACGGGCGGTCCAAACGTTGCCTAGCCAAGCCATCGACCGCATGCCGAGTTTTATCCGAAATCCACTCTTCGTTAATATCTTCATTCAGCCGCGGCAACACACGCATAACAGCCTTACCCCTAGCATCAACGCGGATGTTCGACCCTACTGCGTCCATGACGTCTATGCTTTCTGTCTTCCGGAGCTCCCAAGGCCTCGCATTGAATGCATATGGTTTAGAAGTAAGCGCGCCGACGGGGCAAATATCTACCAGATTTCCAGATAATTCTGAGCTTATAGATTTTTCAATTGAACTGATCTCTGCGTTTTCCCCACGATTGAGCAACCCTAACTCCTCAACACCAGCAACTTCAGTTGCAAATCTAACGCATCGTGTGCACTGAATACACCTAGTCATGATAGTCTTTATCAAAGGACCCATATATTTGGGTTCTACGGCACGCTTATTCTCTTCAAAACGAGAATTTCCAGCACCAAACGCAACCGCTTGATCCTGAAGGTCACACTCACCGCCTTGATCACAGATCGGGCAATCTAGGGGATGATTGATAAGAAGAAACTCCATCACCCCTTCACGCGCCTTTTTGACAATGTCCGTCTTAGTGTGAATCTGCAGTCCATCAGAAGCTGGAAAAGCGCACGATGCTACTGGTTTCGGCGCCATTCCACGTGCGTCTTCAATCTCAACTAGACACATGCGGCAATTTCCAGCGACTGAGAGCCTTTCATGGTAACAGAAGCGAGGAATTTCAGCACCGGCCCGCTCTGCAACCTGAAGTACAGACATACCAGCATCAAATTCAACCTCGACGCCATCTACAATTGCTTTTGGCATATCGCTACTCCGCCGCTACCTTTAACTCATCCGTACTTAACCGCTCCTCTATAAGCGGACGGAAGTTCCTAATAAGCCCTTGGATCGGCCACGCTGCTGCGTCCCCCAAAGCACAAATAGTATGTCCTTCAATCTGTTTTGATACATCATGCAGCATATCAATTTCACCAACTTCAGCATCACCTCGAACCATCCGTTTGAGCACTCTGTACATCCAACCGGTACCCTCGCGACATGGCGTGCACTGACCACACCTCTCATGCATGTAGAAGTGAGCTAATCGTTCGATAGCTTCTATCATGTCAGCGTCCTTATTAATAACAATCACTGCTGCAGTCCCAAGGCCAGATTGAAGGCCGCGTAGTGTATCAAAATCCATGGTTACATCGTCGCAAACGTCTGGTGTAAGGCAAGGGACTGAGGAACCACCCGGAATTATCGCTTGCAGATTGCCCCAACCCCCAACAACACCTCCGGCGTGTTTTTCGATAAGAGCTTTCAGCGGTATACCCATCTCTTCTTCAACATTACACGGCTTATTTACGTGCCCTGATATTGAGAAAATTTTTGTACCGTGGTTATTTGGGAGACCTAAATTTAACCACCAGTCTACACCGCGCCTCAAAATCTCCGGCACAACCGCAACAGTTTCAACGTTATTCACGGTAGTGGGACATCCATAAAGGCCACATGCTGCCGGAAACGGTGGCTTGAGACGGGGTTGACCTTTCTTTCCCTCAAGCGATTCTAAGAGGGCTGTTTCTTCGCCGCAAATGTAAGCCCCTGCCCCCCGATGTAGATGAATATCAAAATCCCATCCTGATTTACACGCGTTCTTTCCGATTAGTCCTGCCTTGTAAGCTTCGTCTATTGCCTTTTGAACATTTGAAGCCTCGCTAAAAAATTCACCACGAATATAGATGTAACCAGTATTTGCTCCCATTGCATAACCCGCAACAAGCATACCCTCGAGCAATCGATGCGGATCATTGCGCATTATCTCGCGATCTTTGCATGTCCCAGGCTCGGACTCATCAGCATTTACAACCAAATAATGAGGCTTGGCAGAGCTCTCTTTTGGCATAAACGACCACTTCAGTCCTGTTGGAAACCCTGCGCCACCTCGACCTCTTAGATTAGAAGCTTTAACGCGAGTTAATAGCTCGTCTCTGCCAAGAGCAATCATATCTCCTGTACAATCCCAGACTCCGCGTTCCCGGGCACCTTGCAGCATGGGATCAAGCTGGCCATACAGGTTTGTAAAAATCCGATCCTTATCAGCTAACATAGCACCCCCCTATTTAGCCTCAGGCGGCGTGAAAGCTGCCAATTTCTGAGTTTTGTTATTTGTTGCATCGTAATCAACAAGAGTTGCGGGACCTCCATCTGGAGCAGATGATAACCGGTTAGATTGGCTACCCGCCTCGAGACTTTTACCACTCTCAAGAGCCTCGAGTACTAATTCAAATCTCTCAGAATTCAGATCTTCATAATAATCATCATTAACCTGCACCATTGGAGCGTTTGCGCACGCTCCTAAACATTCAACTTCAATTAAGGTAAACTTCCCATCAGGCGTGCTCTCACCAAGATTTATACCGAGTTTCTGCTTGGCACAATTCGTCAGTTCGTCCGACCCGTTAAGCCAGCATGTAGTCGTTCGGCAAATTTGAACAACATGCTCCCCCACTGGTTCTGTATAAAACATTGTGTAGAAACTAGCGACTTCGTATACCCGGATAGGTGCTACTTCACAAAGCTCAGCGACAAAATCTTGTGCTTCCTTCGATAACCAACCGCCGTTCTCTCGCTGTGCGAGATCCAGTATAGGCAGAATACCTGATGCCTTTCTATCCTTTGGATAGCGAGCTAAAATCCGTTTTGCCTGAGCCATTCTATCCGCGCTCAACGAAAAGTTAGCGGTCTCCGGTCTCGGATGGGAGGTAGTTTGGAAGCGAGGCGTCATCGATCAATCTCCCCAAATACCACATCCATGGTGCCAAGTATAACCACTGAGTCTGCAAGTTGGTGACCTTTGCACAAAAAGTCTGTACCTTGGAGGTGTGCGAAACCTGGTGCCCGAATTTTACACTTATACGGCCGATTTGTGCCATCTGAAATTAAATATACACCGAACTCTCCTTTTGGGGCCTCAATTGCGGTGTATGTTTCACCAGCGGGCACCCGAAGACCCTCAGTGTACAACTTAAAGTGGTTAATTAGGGCTTCCATTGACCCTTTAACCTCTGCACGACGTGGAGGCGCTATTTTTGGATCGGTAGTGAGAACTGGACCTTTTGGCATCTTGTCCAGACACTGATATATAATTTTAATAGATTCCCGCATCTCAGCAAGTCGACAGAGGTACCGATCGAAGCTGTCACCATTTAAACCCACAGGAATATCAAAGTCCAATTGATCATAAACTTCATACGGTTGAGAGCGACGAAGATCCCACCCTACATTTGAAGCTCGAAGCATTACGCCAGAGAAACCCCAAGCTTGAGCATCTTCAGCCGAGACAACACCAACGTCCACAAGTCTTTGTCTAAAAATCCGATTGTTGTTTACGAGCTTCTCGGACTCAACCATGTAATCTTCAAACTGATCGCAAAACGCTCGTATGTCACTCTCAAGTCCTTCGGGCAGGTCTTGATGAACGCCACCTGGTCGGAAAAAGTTTGCATGAAGTCGAGCACCACATACGCGTTCATAAAATTCCAGAAGCTTATCTCTTTGCTCGTAGGCCCAAAGCATGGGTGTTGTTGCACCCGCATCAAGGATTAAGTGTCCTATATTTAGGAGATGATTCAAAACTCTCCCGATCTCCGAATACAGCACTCGAATCCATTTCCCACGAT
>CAXQZM010000050.1:0-49778 GCA_964228455.1 Alphaproteobacteria bacterium
TCTACCCGTGACGACCATTTTAGGACTATTGCCAATGGCAATGGGAGTGAACATAGACTTTACCACAGGGATACTTACCGTTGGCTCGCCAGCCACCCAATGGTGGGCAGGGCTTGCGCAGGCAGTTGTCTCTGGTTTGACGTTTGCGACTATCCTTACTTTGATCTTCACACCTGCCGCCTTATCAGTGCCAGCTCTTATAGATCGTGCATTCGAAAATCGAGCTCTGCGCAGAGCTGAGCGAGATGCAATTCTGGCACCTGCTGCAGAATAATTAATGAACGGGCGGAATTAAAATAGGGAGGTCTTGGCCTCCCTTTTTTATTGAAAAAGAGCTACTTCTGCTCGATCTCTAAGAAAGTTTTTAAACTAGCTGTGCGGTGTAAAACTAGGAAGGTATCCAGAGACCACCGTGAGAACTCTCGCCTGTCCAGCCTCCAACAGCTTTGACTTCGAGGAAATCTTCTATGCCAAGCAAGCCACCTTCTCGTCCATTCCCTGATTGCTTATACCCTCCAAATGGCGCACCGGAGCCAGGCCAATTTCCATTTATCGTAATGTAGCCTGCGCGGATACGGCGCGCGACCCGCTTCGCGCGTTCAAAATCAGCTGACTGAACATTACCGGCGAGCCCGTACTCGGTATCATTGCTCAATAACACGGCTTCATCTTCCGTTCTAAAACGTGTTAGAGTGAGTACAGGGCCAAAAATTTCGTCATGCCAAATATCCATATCGGGCGTTACGTCAGCTAATACAGTGGTCTTCATGAAAAAGCCTTGGTTAAGTCCATCAGGCTTTCCCAAACCGCCAGCAACCAGAACCGCTCCTTGATCTATAGCCCTCGATATAATTGACTGGACTTTGTCATACTGCAGCTGCGACACCAATGGCCCGAGATGATTTCCTGCAAGTAAGGGATCACCAGACACCCGCTTAAGAGCAGCCTTCTGTGCTACTTCTATTGCAGCATCGTAGGCTTTATCCTCTACCAACATCTTCGTAGGGCTATCGCAAGACTGACCTGTGTTATCGAACACTTGGTTCGCGCCACGTGTCACTGCCTCATCAATATCTGTATCTGCAAAAATAATGTTTGGGGATTTTCCA
This sequence comes from Alphaproteobacteria bacterium, assembly GCA_964228455.1. GTDB lineage: Bacteria > Pseudomonadota > Alphaproteobacteria > UBA7985 > UBA7985 > CAXQZM01. The sequence continues at coordinate 1,110 of CAXQZM010000050.1, forward strand.
CCTAGCTCCAGAGCAACCCGTTTAATCGATTTTGCACCGGCTTCTCCAATGAGACGGCCAGCTCGAGTAGAACCAGTAAAGGACACCATATCAACAAGTGGATGGCTACTGAGTGCGGATCCAACACCAGCGCCGTCTCCGTTCACGAGGTTATACACCCCATCTGGCAAACCAATCTCATGAATCATTTCAGTTAATAAAATGGACGATAGTGGAGATAACTCAGACGGTTTCAACACCATAGTACAGCCCGCAGCAATTGCTGCACCCACTTTCATTGCAACCTGCAAAATTGGCCAATTCCAGGGCGTTATCAGGGCGCACACGCCAATTGGCTCACGAATGACAAATGAGTCAACCTGACCAGGTGCGACAGGCCCTGACCAATTAATGTGCTCCATTCCTTCAACCATTGCTTGAAAGGTACCCAAAGCGCTGTCCGCTTGAGGACTCATTGCAAAGTCCTTCGGGGCTCCCATTTCAAGGGAAATCACTTGGGCCATTTCATCAATGCGTCGCTCATAGACCTTACATAGTTTGCGAAGAAAAATTTGGCGTTCAGATGGCTCAGTTAAGCCCCAGGTTTGAAAAGCCTTTGATGCGGCTATTACTGCACGATCTGCATCCTTTGTTGACCCAATGCAGAGATTCCCAAGACTTTGTTCAGTAGCAGGATTAATAACATCAATCTTTTGGTCGCTTATCGGCGCAACCCAAGCACCATCAATATAAAATTTATCCAGATTTTCCATATTAGTGCCCCTACCGAACGTTTAATGATATGACGAGTAAAATGAAGACCTCTATTCAACCCGAGGGCGACCAACCTCTCACTTGGTTGGAGCGCCGAGTTAAACCTCTAGCCCCAGCCCCTGAGGGTTTACAACCTCCAGAAAACGTATTTGGATTTATCTGGTTTTTTGCAAAACAAATCATATGGCCCTTGATAATCTGCAGTGTGCTGGGACTTTTAGAGGTCATCGCAGATCTAATGATCCCGATTTCTCTAGGTGTGTTAGTCGCGCTTCTAGCGGATCAAAGTATTGCTGTAGGTAGTCGAGCAGATGCACTTAGTGAGCAAGCCCCACAACTGATATTTTTGCTCTTCATGGTTGGTGTTGTAACGCCGGCAGTATTCATTAGCCGAGTTTATTTTCGAGATTTAGCGATCCTCCCAGGTTTCTCATACTTAATTCGCTGGCAAGCTCACAATCAGCTTATAAAGCAAGACTTGAGCTTCTTCTCTAATGATTTCGCAGGCCGTTTATCTACGCGTGTGATGCAGCTTGGATATTCGCTGCGCGACGTTGTGCTGGAGGCAAGTGGAACCTTGCTCTACAATGTAATCTACATAGTGGGTGCAGTGATCGTACTAGCATACTATAGCTTATGGCTGACTCTTCCAGTTCTGATCTGGTCTGCCATATTTGCTCTTCTTCTGTGGCGATATCTTCCAGAAATACAGCGGCGTAGCCGGCAGCATTCAGGTATGCGATCAGAATTATCAGGTAGAGTGGTTGATTCTTACACCAATATTCAAACCCTCAAACTCTTTGCTGACGCCAATCAAGATCAGGCTTATGTGGCAGAATCCATAGACCAAACTAATTTTGGTTGGGTAAGAGTCATGCGAACGAACTCATGGCTAGTCGCTTGTCTCGCGATAGCGGGCACTGCTATGCTTGTTAGTGCTTCGTTGATAGGCCTATGGCTTTGGACAAGCGGTAGTGATCAGGGTGCTGCGTTGGCCACGGCAGTACCGCTTACCCTAATCATTATGAATAATTCTGGCCATCTTTTCTGGGTTATGAGTGGCATCGTTGAAAACGTTGGAACCATTTCTGAAAGTGCGGAGTCTGTATCAGCAACACCACAACTAGTTGACCAGAAGAATGCTCCAGAACTGAATGTATCAAAAGGCTTAATTGAATTTCACAATATTTCCTTCAACTATGGCCAAGCTAGTGCAGTACTAGACACTCTTAATCTCACCATAGAGCCAGGCGAACGCGTCGGATTAGTTGGCCCATCAGGGGCAGGAAAATCAACGATGGTAAATCTTTTACTACGTTTCTTCGATCCTCAATCTGGCCAAATCCTTATCGATGGCCAAAACATAAAAATGATCTCTCAAAATAGCTTGCGGGGTGCAATAGCCATGGTCACTCAAGATACTAGCCTATTGCACCGATCTATTCGCGATAACATCCGGTTTAGTCGCCCATGGGCAACCGATAGAGAAGTAATCGAGGCTGCGGAAAAGGCGCGAGCACTAGAGTTTCTGCCCGACCTGGAGGATCATAAAGGCCGCAAAGGCTTGGATGCTCACGTGGGCGAAAGGGGTGTAAAACTCTCCGGGGGCCAGCGACAAAGAATAGCCCTTGCTAGGCTCATTCTTAAGAATGCACCAATTCTAGTCCTCGATGAAGCAACTTCCGCACTAGACTCAGAGGTCGAGGCTGAAATTCAGCAAGAATTGGTCGACCTCATGGCAGGCAAAACAGTTATCGCGATCGCTCATCGCTTATCGACCATTGCGCAACTTGACCGCCTGGTCGTTCTCGAGCAGGGGAAAATTAAAGAGAGAGGAACTCACGCTCAATTACTCAAGTCTGGGGGGACATATGCTCGGCTTTGGCAATTACAATCTGGTGGATTTCTAAACATATGACATTGCTCTTGAAACCTCTTCGCGAGCTGTATGAATGGATGCTTTCTCTGGGTGACAAACCGTTTGCATTGATCGCACTAGCGCTGATAGCTTTTGCTGAGTCCATCTTTTTCCCTCTTCCTTTGGAAATACTTTTGATACCCATGATACTAGGCGCTCGGGATCGAATGGTCCTATTTGTGAGTGTCGCTGCCACATTCTCAGCACTTGGCGCTATAGCTGGCAGTCTATTAGCAGGGATGCTGGAACCCTATTTGCTTAACATACCTCGAGTGGAACAAACTGACTTAGATTCAGTAAAACAGACCTTTGATGCCTATGGGATTTGGGCAATTGCAGTAGGGGCTCTCACATTCATCCCTTTTAAGATCACAGTGATCATGGCCGGTCTAACCGAGTACAATCTTTTTCTGCTATTTATCTTTTCATTTCTTTTCCGGGGCTTCCGCTATGCAGTGGTCGGTGGATTACTTTATTACCTAGGTGAGCCGGCGAAACGTTGGATTGATAAGTGGTTTGGCTGGGCTTGTCTTCTCGGAATTGTGTTATTTGCAATGGTTGTGTGGTATCTAACAAACTAGTAAACGCAGCAACATGATTAACCCTTTACAGATTGATGCGCGCCTCCCGTGGCTCCTACCAGCGCTACTATCTCTGGTCGCGATTTTTGTTTTAAGCATTGCGTGGATCTCAGAGCTATACGGAGCCAATCTTCAGCTCTTTGACAATCGTAATCTTAATCCCTGCCAATTGTGCATCGTCCAGCGATATCCATATGCCTTGATTGTAGTGTTAGGGTCAGCAGCTACCCTGCTTTCAAACCGAGCAATGGAAAGGACCCTCCTTCTCTCAGTAATTTCCATCGTGTTGGTCTTTGGATCATATGTCTCAGGTTTCCACATTGGGGTAGAGTATGGATGGTGGACTGCGGGCTCTGCCTGCTCAGCACCAATTGCTCCACTAGACCTTAGCCAAGAAGTGTTCACGCTATCCACGGACAGCGCGCCTCCTCCCAATTGCAGCGATGCTGCGTGGCGATTCCCTGGTGATAATGGCTTATCCATGGCAGGATATAATTTTATTTTATCAACAGTAATGGCAACTGGCGTAAGCTTTTTTGCTTTAGCCAGCTTAAATAGATTGCCTCGAGATAGTTAAGAACTATTCTTTCGCTATCCCGAGAGAACCATTCCTTAATTGGCTTTGAAAGCCTGATTGTCACAAAGCGCTTCTAACTCATCTACGTTATTTCTTAAGTGCATATGACGGCCAGAAATAACTTCATCTACATGGCAAATGAAAAGGGACCACCGCAGCTCATCAAGCTGCTGTTGGCTTAGGTTAACAATCCCGATCTTCGAGTACCTGGTTATCTGTTTCTGGCTATTACGAAGTGCAGCTTTGCGCACCGAACCCTTTATAGAGACCTGGTCTCTCAACTCACTTTTTATAAGGCTGATATATAACGGCACATCTACCGTCTGCTCGCCCAAAACCTCGAATTTTCGGAACCAAGTTTGTTCACTATCAATAGGATCCGGAAAGAGAGATTGCGCAGCGTTCAATGTTTAATTCCTCGCTTTTCGAAATAGCGTTGATGATAATCTTCCGCAGGATAAAATCTATCGAGTGGCTCAATCAATGTTACTGCTGGTTTAGCTAACACAGCTGATTCGTCCAGCGCCGTCTTTGACAAAGCAGCGATCTCAGCCTCTTCTGCTGTTATATAAAAAATTGCGCTCCTGTACTGTGTCCCAAAATCGGGCCCCTGACGATTCCACTGAGTTGGATCATGCAGCTTCCAGAAAACTTGGATTATATCGGCGTAGTTTACAACCTTTGGATCGTATGTGATTTCAACGGTCTCTGCATGATCAGTAGACCCTGTGCAGACTTGCTCATATGTCGGATTAGGCACCTTGCCATTTGCGTACCCTGAAATAGCATCTGATACACCTGGGAGCTTGCGAAACGCATCTTCGATGCCCCAAAAGCATCCTCCAGCAACATATGCTTTAGCCATCTATTATCTCCTCATCCTTTCGCAGGCGCAGGCAGCTTCTTATTCTCAGTTTTCCCAATTTTTTTCTGTGGAAATGAAAACACAAACTCCCCATCTACACAATCAACCACGACCTCACCACCGCTTGCCAATTTGCCAAATAGAAGCTCCTCGGCAAGAGCCTTCTTTATCTTATCCTGAATTACACGGCTTAGTGGCCGCGCACCCATCGCAGGATCAAAACCCAATACTGCTAATTCTTGCCGCGCTGACAAAGTGAGATTAATCGAGACCTGACGATCAGCAAGCTGGTTTTCCAGCTCTAGAACAAACTTATCGACCACTTTAGCAATTACCTCTTCATCGAGGCCTGCGAAGGGGACAATCGCGTCCAGCCGATTGCGGAACTCTGGAGAGAAGAGACGGGTAATAGCTTCCTCATCCGCATCGGATTTTAAAACAGGGTTAAAGCCAATGCTTGGCTTAGACATCTCAGCTGCACCTGCATTCGTTGTCATTACTAAAATGACATTCCGGAAATCGACTTGTTTGCCATTTTGGTCAGTCAGGGTTCCATGGTCCATAACCTGAAGTAAAATATTGTAGATATCATTATGGGCTTTCTCAATCTCGTCCAGAAGCACCACACAATGAGGGGACTTGTCCACGGCATCCGTGAGCAGTCCACCCTGGTCAAAGCCAACATACCCAGGGGGAGCTCCAATAAGCCGTGAGATCGTGTGCCTCTCGCTGTACTCAGACATATCAAATCTGTGTAGCTCAACGCCCAAAGCAAAAGCTAACTGCCGCGTAACTTCTGTTTTACCAACTCCTGTTGGACCCGAGAAAAGAAATGACCCAATTGGTTTTTCTCCTTCCCTCAAACCAGCGCGTGACAACTTCATCGCATCCGCCAAGATATCAATAGCGTTATCTTGACCATAGATCATTGTCTTTAGATTACTGTCGAGCGACCTGAGCGCGAGTTTGTCATCCTTGGAAACAGTTTTGGGCGGGATTCTTGCAATTTTAGCCACGACGGTCTCAATCTCTTTTACGCCTAGCATTTTCTTACGCTTTGACGGCGTAAGTAACATCTGACTCGCACCTGCTTCGTCTAAAACGTCGATTGCTTTGTCCGGAAGGTTTCTATCATTAATGTAGCGAGACGACAGTTCGACCGCACTGCGGATCGCCTCGTTTGAAAATTTAAGGCCATGGTGCTCTTCGTAAGTTTTTTTGAGACCGCGTAAAATTTTCACTGCGTCTTCGACACTCGGCTCTGCAACATCAATCTTTTGAAAGCGCCGCGCTAAAGCTCTATCTTTCTCAAAATAGTTGCGAAACTCTTTGTAAGTGGTTGACCCCATTGTCTTCAAATCACCTGAAGCAAGAGCAGGTTTTAGTAAATTTGATGCATCCATCGACCCCCCAGAAGTTGCCCCAGCTCCAACAATGGTATGGATCTCATCAATAAATAATATTGCGTTTTGTTTTGCTTGTATTTCTTTTAGTACTCCACTTAGCCGTTCCTCAAAATCGCCGCGGTAACGCGTTCCCGCAAGTAGTAGCCCCATGTCTAAAGTGAAAATTTCGGCATCATTCAAAACCTCGGGAACATCATCTTCAACAATTCTGCGAGCCAAACCCTCCGCAAGCGCCGTTTTACCAACCCCCGGATCGCCAACGTAAAGTGGGTTATTCTTAGTGCGGCGGCACAAAACTTGTATCGTGCGCTCGAGCTCAAGCCCGCGACCAATTAAAGGATCAATTTTACCGTCACGCGCTTTTTGATTCAGATCATGACAATACGCAGCCAACGGGCTTTTTCCTCTTGGTCCACCCTCTGTGCCGTCACCCAGCTCTGCTTCCGCTCCAACTACATCTCGGCTTTCTGACAATCCGGGTACCTTCGCGATTCCGTGGGAGACAAAATTCACCGCATCAAGCCTGCTCATGCCTCTTTGTTGAAGCATGAATACCGCATGGCTTTCCTTCTCTTGGTACAAAGCAATCAAAACGTTAGCGCCTGTAGCCTCTCCTTTTCCTGCAGATTGCATATGAAGGACTGCTCGACGGAAAACTCTATGAAAGCTTGCAGTTGGCTGCGGCTCCTCAACCTGTCCCGACACTTGGATAGATTGTAATTCTGTATCAATAAATGTTCGAACTTCTTCAGCCAAGTCATCGACGTCAATATCGCAAGCTTGGAACACCTTTAGAGCATCGTCATCTTCCGTTAGCGCTAGAAGTAAGTGCTCTAAGGTCGCAAACTCATGGCCTCGTTGACCTGCAAGCATTAATGAACGGCGGAGTGTTTCTTGTAATATTTCAGAGAGCATGAGGTGGATGTCTGTTGTCTGGGTTGGGATTTCAAGACACTTGTCAAAAAGGTCGCGGCAAACCGGAGTATTTTAGTCTTTTTCTAACCGTAATTGCAAAGGATGATCATTTTTTTGAGCAAGGTCCATGGTTTGAGTTAGCTTTGTCTCTGCTATTTCAAGCGTATAAACACCGCAAATGCCCATGCCGGTTTGATGTATTTGCAACATTATTTGAGTCGCTGCTGCCTCATTTTTCTGAAAAAAACGCTCTAAGACGTAAACCACAAACTCCATAGGAGTGTAATCGTCGTTTAGCATAATCACCTTGTAGCGCTGCGGGCGCTTTGTTTTCGGTCGCTCCTCTATAACGACACCACCAGATGGACTGGTTTCCTTTGAACTGTTGCTGACGTTTAAATTCATCTTGCCGATATATTGGAGTTATAAAGCTGTTCTCAAGACCCAAACAACCACAATTTCCCATGAAGGTATTGTCCTTCCAAAGAAACTTAACCAAGTTATCAGCATGACAACTCCACTTTTCAAAACCACGGCGCACGCGAAATCCTGGTTGGAGAGTGCGCTATCCAATGCCGTCTCAGACATACGAGATGCATGGCACTCCGGCGGCCTCACCTATTTTTCAGATGGTTGTGTTTCCAAAACTGTGATTTGGCGGCATTTTGATCAAGCTTCCGCCACTCTATCATTTTACACGGACTCTAGAAGCTCAAAGTGGGCGGCGTTTAGGACTTCAGACGATCGGGCTGCTATTCTACTTTACTGCCCGAAAAGGCTGATCCAACTGAGCATACAGGGTCAAGCAATCACGGAGTCTGGTACCAAAAGAACTAAATCTCTTTACAGTAGCTTAACTCCCAAACAACAATTAGATTATCAGTCTCGAGCCGCGCCAGGCGAACCACAAACTGCTGAATTTTGGCCTGGCCCGAAAGAAATAGACACCGCCCACAGCGATAAATTTTTTGGCCTGGTTTCAGTTAAGTTTGATGCATTTGATTTTATTTCCCTACATCGCAGTGGCCATCAACGCTTGAGTGGGAAACATTTTTCTGACTTGCGTACTTGGACCTGGAGAATACCATGACGCTCAAAACCTGAAAACACCCATTTGCTTAGCTCTAAATTAGATTGACAAGTGCCTTTTCTAAATAAACGGGCCATTTCTTTTCACCCATATGATCACTAAACAATTATCGTAATGAATATTCAAAGCTACCGGCAAACTGTGCGAGAAAACAAAAGAGCAGCCATACTATCTGCCGCTCTAAAGGTATTCACATCTAGCAGCTTTGCCAGTGCGAGCATGGTGAACATTGCTGAGAAAGCAGATGTTTCAACAGCCACGCTTTACAAGCATTTTGAATCAAAAGATGAGCTATTCAGCGAAATCGCTATTGCCTACATGGCACCATTCAACCGAGCTTGGACAGAGTTTGTCCCAGACTCAGAATGTTCAAAAGAACCTCTGCAGTCCATTATTGATCTGTCCCAGTCGTTTGCAGAGCTACTGCAAAATGAGCAAACACTGTCTCTTTTTAGGCTTATAATAGCAGAAGGAGAGCGCTTTCCAGAATTAAAAGAAGTTGTTTATCGCCATGGTCGCGATCCAATCAAAGCACAACTAACTGAAATCTTGCGGGCATATTCAGAGCGAGGAATAATTGATATTGCTGAACCCGCTGCTGCAAGCGAGTTTTATATAGGGATGCTCACATACTGGCTTCTATTTTCTCCTATTTTTAATACCGACATAAAGTTTAGTCGCGAACAGATTGGTCATATAATTCGTGAGAGCGCCTTGATGCTTCTAGCAAGGTTTGACGCAAAGTCTGGGAGTATTGTTGAAGCGTGTGATAAAGGGGCATCGCTGAGAAATGGCCTACCCCGGACATTACGCCCAAGCATGGATAGTTTAGGACAAGAAATCAGCGCTTAAGTTGGCACGTCTGCAAAGTGAAAAGGCGGACAAATATGCTGAGTTAGCTCGTTATCACTTTCTAGGTCGTCTTCAGACTGACACCAACCTGCAATACTATAACCAGCTTCTTTAGTCGATGTCGCTTCGCCAGTTATTAGTGGATGCCAGTCTGGCAGCGTGCGATCCTCGGCAAGTCGACGATATGCACAGGTTTCAGGCATCCAGTGCTTCTGTTTGTGGATTGTTTCAGGTGTTAAGACCAGGCAATCTGGCACAAAGGACAGTCGGTTAGAGTAAGAGCTACAATAGCCTGTGCTGCAATCCATCAATTTACACGCAACTGACGTGTAAACAAATCGCTCCTCGGAATTTTCATCCTGTTCAATATCCTCCAACTTCAGCAAACAGCAGCGACCACATCCATCACAAAGAGCTTCCCATTGCTCCGCAGTCATGTCTGAAAGTGAAGTAGTTTCCCAATAATATTCTTCGCGGCTTGGCATTACTTAATCAAGCTAGGACAACTTAGTACATGTCAAGGTTTGACTGACACAGAGACCACAACTTAGAAATTTTGGCAGTTTTTTGACTGATTTAGCTATAAAAACTTCCAAGTTCCCTTAAGCTTAGATCTACTAGTAATCGAATAAAGTGCTTTAACTCGATTTAAGACACTAACGGGCTAATCGTCAGGGACTTTGTATGGAAAATATTGATTTTCAAGGTTTTATCAAAACTCTCACTGATTGGGTTATGAGTGTTGCGAAATCAGTGAATGATCTACCTGGTGGAACCGCTTTTGCTTTTGGATTACTAACCTGGTTTCTAGTCGAACAAGTTTTGCGTCGAATGTCGTCATGGCTTAGGTGGCTCGTGTTATTCGGTGTAGTGGCTGGACTAGGATACACCCTACCATTTTTGTTTGGAGAACTTTTTGACCAGGTTGAAATGCCAAACATTCCAGGACTGAACCTTAATTCTGACTCTGTTACATCCGTGGAACCGGAATTAGATCTCAATTCCTAACTCTTGAAGAATGAAGCCATATGCTTCAGCTTTTTCTCTCAAGTGTTCAAACCGACCCGACTTACCGCCATGGCCAGCGTCCATATTTATTTTTAAAATAAGAGCTGCATCGTTCGTTTTTTTATCTCGCAACTTTGCCACCCACTTTGCAGGCTCCCAATAGGTGACCCGGGGATCTGAAATTCCAGCAGTAACCATAAGTGGAGGATAAGCTTGCGAAGTAACTTGATCGTATGGACTGTAGGCCAAAATATTAGAAAACGCCTCCGCGTCCTCGATTGGATTACCCCATTCATTCCACTCCATTGGGGTTAGAGGCAAGGTAGCATCAGAGATAGTATTCAGAACGTCAACAAAAGGTACATGGGCTACCGCAGCGCCAAATAAATCCGGTGCTTGATTAATCACTGCGCCGATAAGTAAACCACCTGCACTACCACCCTCTATGGCAATTTTACCTTTCTCAGTAATTTCCTCATCAATTAAAAAAAGAGCGCAATCTTCAAAGTCATTAAATGTATTTTGTTTTTGCCCACTTTTACCATTCAAATACCAATTGTAGCCCTGTTCACTTCCGCCACGAATATGTGCAACCGCATAGACCATACCCCGATCGACTAACGAAAACGCATTTGCAGAAAATCCGGATGGAATTGAGTAGCCATATGAGCCGTACCCGTACAAGTATGCTGGCACAGCCCCGTCTATATCCTTACGGCGAAGCACGGTCAGGGGAATCTTTGCACCATCACGTGCAGCAACAAAATATCGCTCAACAGCGTAAGCACCAGGATCATGACCGCTTGGGACCTCCTGGACTTTTCGTAAGGTTCTATCTCCAGTTTCTAAGTTCAGATCATATGTAGTGCTAGGGGTTGAGGGGCTGGAATAGGTAAACCTGATAGTCTGATCGTCATGTTTGCCTGAAGATGCCGTGGCCCCTAGAGCAAATGCTAGCTGGTCAAATTCTATAAACGTTTCATTCCCAGATTCTAAATGCCTTATAACTAAATGAGGCAAGGCCTCGCGCCTCTCCAATCGAATAAGATACTTAGAAGTGCTGAAGATGCTCAGAATTAATCGTCCTTCTTCATGCGGTATTATGCATTCCCATGATGAAGGGTTAGGCGTCTCGACGGGAGCTCGGCAGATTTCAAAATCAATAGAGTTACCTCCTTGATTGGTCAGGATATAAAACCAATCCCCCACATGCGTGAGGGAGTATTCATGGCCTGGCTTTCTTTTTGCAACTAATTGAGGAAAAGAGCCAGGCTTCTTAGCGTTTATTAAATGAAGTTCTGAAGTTATATGGTCGCCGGTTTGTATCACCACGAAATCGCCTGACTCAGTCTTAGATAAGTCAACGTAGAAGCCGGGATCTTTTTCTTCATATACTATCTGGTCGGCGTTAGTGGCTGTCCCAAGAATATGCCTTACGACTCTAAAGGGTCGGTGACTTTCATCAAATTGCAGGTAAAATATACTCCCACCAGTCGCATCCCAAACAGCAGAAGCCCCAGCATTAATCAATTGGTCTGGGAGAAAACTCTTAGACACCATATCATAAAACCTAAGAGTGAACTGTTCAGAGCCTCGAGTATCTTCCCCAATTATGATAAGCTTATCGCTAGGGTCCGGCACAGCTAAGCCTAACGAATAATAACTAACATCCTTGGCTGCAAAATTTTGATCCCAAACTAATTCATGTAAACTTGGATCGGAAACCGGAGCTCGCTTAAGAAGCGGGTATTGTTGTCCTTCCCTAAACTCATACCAATAAGCGAAGTTTACATTCGTCATTGGCAATGTATTGTCACGCTGCTTTACTCTACCTTTGAGTTCTTCGAACAAAACATTTTTGATGTCCTCACTTTTGCTCCAGTATGATCCAAAAAAGTTATTTTCAGCCACTAAGTGACTTCTAATCTCAATAGACAAAGCACTGGGGTCATCCATGACTTCTTGCCAGTTTTCAGCCCTCATCCAGTCGTACTCATCATGCCAACTCTGGCCATGCGCACGGTGGACTAGAAGTTTTTTTCTGGCTTTAGGTATCATAAGAGGCATTGATGCAGACATTGGGCAATATCCGCTGCCCGTGATTAGCTGTTAGTATCTATAATAAAAAGATAGACCCATACTAAAATCACTTGAGGACCCCACACTGTCGACCTGAGGGGACTTCTCCGCTGGGCCCAGTATTCGACGCGCCCCTCCTCGCAATTCTATTCCCATAACTTCAGTAACGGGAATTTCGATCTTTGCCTCAGCAAAAAGATCTCGCAATCCAGCTCCAGGATTGTAGACACTCAAACCACTTGCACTGGCTTCACTTGCACTAATGCCATAGTAAGAGTTCATCCAGTCTGCTGATGCATGAGTAAGCCCTATAGTAGTCTGCAATGTGCCAGTAGCCATTGGAAATTCCCTTTTTTCCGATGCAGTAAGGGTCCAACCATTCGTGCGATTAGTAGGCACTGATAACTCGAATTCATATGCGGACACTGGCATATTATAAACTAGATCTGCCTCGAAATGTGTCTGGTTAGAGTTAGCACTCAATCCTTCTGTTGTGCCACTAAACTTCTGCTCCCCAGTCCAATTCAGCGATACTCGCCCTTCTATAAAATCGAGCGTTATGAGCTTCCAGCCCAGACCGTCCTCATTGTTGAGAAATCCACCGGTACCAATTTGAACATCAAACAGCGCAGAGTAACCCTCAAATCCATTGGAAGCACCATAATAATTCGGGCGATTAATGTAGGAAAAACCCACTCTCCCTGTCGAGTTTGAAACTGCCGAATTAAGTTGTTCCTCACCAAAGCTCACTAGCGCCTCTACGGACGAGGCAGCTTTTTCAACGTTTGATCTTCGAGCAATCAAATCCTCATTATAAAAATCAGAATCTACGGTGTTAGTTGGACCTAGCCCACTTATGTTTGAAGTAGCCGGTTCAAATGCACAGTTAATTCCTTCTTCCCAAGGCTGGCCTGAAGGAGTTAGGCCCTCAGGTCTTCCAGCGAGAAGAGGAGGACATTCAGGCAATACAGGTGCAGCTGTCGCACCTTGCGTCGAAGAAAAAATACTAGAAAATTGGGCCTGAACATGTGGACTAAAACCAAAAAAACATAACCCAACAAGCGTGTATAAACTGATAGTTTTCATTACGTTATACATAGACCCTACTAATTATTGTTAATTATTTAATAAAATAGGGAAGCTTGTGCAATAAAAAACAACGCAAAATACAAACACTACCAAAGCTATTTGGTGATCCTACTTGCGGCGCAGTCTCATTGGTCCACCGGCAATTATTGAACCATTAAGGTCATAAACGACGCACTCGAGCTGGCCCACTAAAACTCGGTCGTTGCAGTTGATTAAGGCGGCGGCGGCCGCAAGATCCTCTGTCGGGAAGCTGTGCGCAGCTGCAAAGGCACCATCGGGTGAAGCTGCAAAAGCTTTATTAAGGGCATCACTAGCATACTTGCCATCATAGTCGTACTTGGCAGCAGCGTTTAATGTAAGTGTCGACACCAACTCCTTTCCGTCATCCTCGCAGGCAGTCAGGACAGATAAAGTGGTTAACAACAAAATTGTAGAAGTGAGTGAGGAAACTGAAAAAGTCATAAACGTATTCTCTTGGATAGATATTTGGCCCTTTGCCAGGACCCCATCACTAAGAAAACCTAAAGTTTTGGCTTTTTTTGTCGATCAATTAGCCCCATGTAACAACAAATGCGTTTTATAAATCTAGAACCAGGGCAAGACCGTGCTATCCACGAGCTCCAACAAGGTCGCCCAATACAATTATCGGAAGGTAATGATTGGTGGGCTTGTCAGGCCATTGATTCCTTGACCCTACCTGAACCTGTAATTGGAGGATACGCGCTAATATCAGGGCCAAGGGCGGCAATGTTGGGGCTAGGTGATCCAAATATACCCAGAGCGATTCCTATCGGCAAACATGCAGATAAAGGGGTCATGCAGTTTATTATGGGGTCTAATGTTAAAATATCCGTCCCATCAAAGCCAGCGCCAAATTTTGCGAAACCGCTCATTAATCTCGCCAAGCAAGGCCGTCTTATACCTGCCTTTTATTTATGGCCTCTCAGCTCAGCCGATAATTCCTTGATATCTTTGCGCTCCGATGAGCTTCCATTGAGTGACTCTATTGCTGAATTACGCAGACTTTCTACAGTTGACTTACCTCTTGAAATAGCTGGTCATCGCCTTGACACTCAGGCTTTACTATTCGACCATCCAGGTGGGCAGCAGGAACTTCTTGCGCTCACTCTTGGGGATCCACGACCAACTGATGTCCCGCTAGTAAGGCTTCATTCGTCATGCTTAACAGGTGATGTTTTCGGTTCTTTGAGGTGCGATTGCGGCCCTCAACTCCACCAAGCGCTCAATTCGATTCAGGAAGCAGGTCAGGGATGCCTGTTGTATTTACCTCAAGAAGGCCGTGATACTGGTTTGAGAAACAAGTTGCGTGCGTACGCGCTACAAGACGCAGGATTGGATACAATTGATGCAGATGCCACGCTAGGTTTTGAAGCAGATGAGCGGGATTTTGCCATGGCAGCTGCTCTGCTCAAGCATATGGGCCTAAGCTCTATTCGCCTAATGACAAATAACCCTCAAAAAGTTTTGGGGCTTGAAGCAGAGGGCATTCAGGTTGTGGATAGGGTTCCACTTGAAATAGAGCCGCATACTCACAACCATGAATACTTGAAAACCAAGGCCCACCGAGCGGGCCATGACCTTGCTCATCCCAAGCTCCGTTAACCTTATACCTGAGACTCAATCCAAGATTTTAACTCACCTTTCGAGACTGCACCAACCTTTGTGCCTTTGACTTCTCCATCTTTAATGAGAAGTAGTGTTGGAATAGAGCGTATTCCGTAGGACATAGGGGTCTCTTGGTTCTCATCTATATTCAATTTCCGAATATCCACCTGATCACCCATCTCTGCATCAAGTTCTTCAAGCACTGGGGCTATCATTTTACATGGACCACACCATTCCGCCCAAAAATCTACTAAAACGGGCTTTGATGAGGACAACACGTCAGATTTAAACTCTTGATCATTAATTGCCTGAGGCATGCACTACTCCTAAATTTCAAATTCAAGTATGAAGTAGGAACACCGCAACGCGGTGTCAATCAAAGACCGGTTACATCCATTAGCTCGCCGGTATAAGTCCAGAACAGCCAGGCTTTTATGGAATAACCTGGATATATTGGCGCAACCAAGCTGGCGTAGTCTCGCATTTGATTCAGATAATTACTGCTAACTTTTTTTGCGTCAACGGGAGGCGGTCGGTTAGTTTTATAATCTAGAATGTTAACCGTAGCGGTTTCGCTATCAACAAACAGCCGATCAATCTGGCCAACGGCTAGTTGATCGCCAATCATGCCCGCAACACTTACCTCAGATAAGCTATCACCCGTGAAAAACGCAGCAAGTTTAGGATTACCTAATGCAGAGATGGTTTCTTTAACCCATGAATTCCTTAGCTTGGACTCAACGTCTGGCGCTTGGAAAGAGTAAAAGCTCTCCAAACGCTCTGGCCAGTTAAGTGACGGAACCCCAGGCAAATGCTCTAACGCAGCATGCATTAGCGTACCCCTCAAGAGGGCTAATTCTCGACCTTTCGGAGGCAAGTTAGACTCTGTGAATGGAGCACTAACGTTTCCGTATCCTGAGGGATTTAATACTAACTTTGAGATCTCAGTTTCAAGAGGACTAAATTTCAGCAACGATTGGTGCTTATCTTGAGTGGCAGATTGAACACCCTCGCCAATTTGGGGGGGGGAACCTATCTGGAAACCGCTGCTCAGCGGCCACCCCAGTTCCTCCAGTTCAAAATTGGTAGATTTACCATTCTTAGTAGCAACATCGAGGCAACGATTAAACCACGACCATGGGCCAGCTTGTGCTCGATCCCCTTGCGCTTTATCAGTACACACGATCAGCCTTTCTTTGGCGCGTGTCAAAGCAACATAGAGAAGGCGTTCACGTTCAGCTTGTATCTTCCTAGAATTATTTTCTCTGGAAAGCTGTGTTTTCTCGTTATGATAGGCTTTAGTTGGAAACCAAACGGGTCCAACAGTTGGTAGATTTACAAGCTGATCTAACACTCTACCACTGCTGGCATTTCGTAAATTATACATGTCTGGCAAAACTACAATTGGAGCCTCCAAACCTTTGGCACCATGCACGGTCATCAAGCGCACCTGATCCGTGGACTCAGATGTGTCGCGCTTAAAATCCTGCTCGCTACGCTTCTCTATTTCAATAAAACCAATTAGATCACCATTGTTGCGCGTATCAAACGATCGTGCGCGCTCGAGAAAGACGTTAAGCACATCTTCCGCCTCTGGACCCGCCGAAGCTAAAATACGAGCCCGTCCCCCACCCGAAAATAAGAAATTTGCGTAAAAATTGTATACGCTAACCTGACCTACTTGCCGCGAAAGAGTTGACAATTGCGCTGCCAACTCTGGCATGCTCGATTGTACCTTTGCTATTAAATTTGCTTCACCTTTTGTTGACGAAAGATCAAATAATTTTTCTTCATCGACACCAAACAACGGTGACTTTAACAATGCAGCTAAAGAGAGGTCATCTCTTGGTTGCACACACACCTCGCCCAACGCTAGCAAGTCTTTCACAACAAGCTCTCCAGACATTCTCAAACGATCAACACCAGTCACAGGAACTTCAAGCATCTTAAGCTCTCCTATAAGAGAAGCAGCAAATTCAGATTTTCGGCTTTGTACCAAAACCAAAAAATCTCCCGGCTGAGCGCGACGAACTTTGTCACCGTCAGTAATGAAAGATTCTGGACGATTTTCCCACGAATCATCAAAACAAATGCGATAAATGTGTCGAGCAATGACCTGACCCAACAATTGCTTGCGGGACGCACTTGGCCTAGACGCTTTGGCTGGCTCCCAATTAACCTTCTCAGCTTCTATTGGTTCTTCAGGAACAGGCCAAACCTGGATCATACCGACCCGATCCTCCTGAACTGCCTCATGGGCCCGAAGTGGCTGATCTGCTGCTGATAACCCTCCATGCATTAAAGAACCGTTTACTTCGTCCACAAAACGCAAAATTTCTGGGGCAGAGCGAAATGAGTGAACCATCTCAATGTTATGCATGCGTTCACCGGCCCGAATTTGAAAGGTCTTACCCCAAGTATCAAACAAAGCAGGTTCAGCTCCTTGAAAGGAGTAGATGGATTGTTTGAAATCTCCAACAACAAACAAAGTCCTGTTGCTGCGGTCCATGTCATCTGCGTAATCAAAAAAACCGTCGCATAAACCAGCCACAATATTCCACTGCTCACGGGATGTATCCTGTGCCTCATCAACGAGCACGTGATTTAGTTTCTGATCAAGGCGATATTGCACATAGCTTGGGCCAGAATCAGCTGATAACAGGCGATTTGCCGCAGAAATCAAGTCGTCAAAATCTATGACAGATCGACGCAATTTCTCAGCTTTGAATGCCTTAGAAACTAGCTCGCCAAATTTAAAAATATCCGAATTTAAATCAAATAGCTTTTGTGAATGAACTCGCGAATGATACTTTAATATTGCGCTCTTTAACCACTCAAGAACATCTTGCCCGTCTAATGCTCGGGTATGAATTCCAGTTTTCTTCAAACGTCCTTCAGTTAAAAAATGAGCCGACAGTATCGACAAAGCATCCCTGCTCTCAAGTGCTTCAAAGAGAGTGTTAGATAGCTTTTGGTCTCCAGGTTTAGCGCTATCGGCCGCCAAACTTGCTAAATGCGAAATGGCTTTCCTACGAGAGGCTAACTTTGACGAAAATTCTCTCTGATGCTTTTTAACGTTATAATTTTCAAAGCCTCCTCCCAGGTATTGGTCAAATTTCTCGAGACGATCCGTTACATCGAGATTATCCCAATCAACATCTACCAGGGCACTCACTAGTGGCACGATAGCATCGTCGCGAACGGTGGCCTTGAGAGTAGTCAAAGAGGGTTCACTCTTCGACAAAGCAAAAGCAGCTACAGAAGCGAGAATATGCTGCCGCTCTTCATCTTCGATCACTTTGAAACCAGGCGTCAATCCAGCTTCAAAGGGGAACCTACCTAAGAGCGACTGACAAAAAGAATGAATCGTTTGAATTTGAAGCCCGCCGGGAGTTTCCAAAATATACTCATAAAGTCGGTTTGCGCGATCTAATACTTCCTGGTTAGGAGATTCATCTGGACCTAAACCTAGCAACTCAGTAACTCTTATCTGGCGATCGTTAAGACTAGTGAGGGTTAAATCCCGTGCAGCCTCGATTACCCTATTCGCCATCTCGGTTGCGGCAGCCCTCGTGTAGGTTAGGGCCAAAATTCCCTGAGGCTCTTCACCCTCAATTAGCAACCGCAGAATTCGAGAGCTTAGGACTCGAGTTTTGCCAGCGCCCGCTGAGGCGGCTACCCAGGCTGATCTAGAAGTATCTTGGGCTTGGGCTTGCTGCCGGGCTGCCGCAGATAATGCTTGACCGCTTATGATCTGAGTCATGATCCAGCTCGCCGTGCCAAGTGGCCATAATCATCATATCTTGGGCTTGCTCGACCAACTTCTTCGCCAAAAGGTGCAACAAAATATGGTTGTCCAGGATCTTGATACGCTTCCAGCAACCTAGTTAGACCATCATGAACTTGAGAGCGTAATTTGCCCCCCGATCGCCGTTCCTCACCACGCTCATGCAGTCGCTTCGGCAAAAGTAAAAATGCTTGAAATATATCCCTATCAGCATGTTGGCCCTGCGCATCATCAAAACCCCCATTTGCCGCTATGAGGCCTAGAATAGATAGCTGTGGATCCAGGCCTTGCCTCTGATTAGCCTCAGTTGCAGCCCGTCCTGTTTTGTAGTCAAGCACCACACTGCAATCTGGCAAAATGACCACTCTATCAGCCTTCCCCTTAATCACGTGCCCTGCGACAGAATAGGACCCCATTTTTTCAATTAGATTTGGATATCCACGATATGCATGGTTTAATCGCCAAAATTCGTGCAATGTATGTTGGAGTTGCACCCTCCAAAGTGAGGCTTGTATTTCATCTATCTTCTCAGATTCCAAACGAGTTTCTGCAATTTCAAATAAGTCACCAATACTTAAATCTGGTTTGGTATTTGCCTGTTCTAATACCTCATGAACCATAATTCCCCATCGTTTTTCGGGCGCGTGAGAACCACGCGGATCAAGAGCCCGCAACCCAAGAATTCGCTTTGCATAAAACCCATACGGATTAGTAACGAGTAGACCTATATCAGTTGCAAAAAGTGTTTTTGGTCGCACAGAGAGTGGTGGGCATCCATATACTGGCGATGGCGGCTTCCGTGCCTTTCTAGACACTGGTAGATCCATTGCTATCGCTGATCGAAGGTAAATATTTCCCTTCGCAGTTAAAATATCTGCCTGACCTCGTCGATCAAGGAACGTTTTCAAACGTTCGATCCACCGACTAGATAAAGTTGGCGCCCCATCGACGCGGGTTGTTCGGCTCATAAGAACGTTAGTAGCGCTAAATGCCTGAGCCAAATCGTGCGCGGCAAGCCCAACTTTACGTTCTGGACTTGGCAATCCAACCTGCGCGCGGGTTGGACGGTTCATCCAGGGACCTACGTCTGTTTCTTTAGGCCACACACCTTCATTCAGGCCCCCAAGCGCCACCGAATCAACATGCAGCAACCGCGCCTCTAACGTTCCCAGTATGCTTACGCGCGGTTTAGTTTGAGTAGGCTCTCGATAGAAAGTTTCACTTAAAAGGGTGGTAATTATCTCTGCGTAATCTTCTACGAGCATAGGTGGTAGCACCCTGCTACTTGCCTGGGCATCCTCAAAAAGCTGCGTGATCACAGAACCCGCAGCTCCGCTCCATAATTGCTCCGCATCAGGAGCCAATTTTTCGAGTACTGCTAGATGTCGATCAAGCCAAACTGAAAAATACTTACTCTCCATCGGCGGAAAGCCAGACAACAGTAAATCCAGAAGCTCGTTGGACGCTGGGCTATTTGGCCAATCAAAAGCTGTGGCTGGACGCATCGTCCCCAAACCACGTAATTTTAGGTCCATGTCCCAGGAAAATGAGCGGGCCTCATGATAGGACATACCAAAATTGGCTAATGGATGTGCGAGCACCCTCGTGAGATCCAAATCCTGCCAGGCGTTGGTTAACAGGCCCAGGGTTCTCTGAATAATACGACCCAGCGCACTATCAGTTAAGGGCAATCCTGCTGAGTTATCTACCTCGACGCCCCAACGTAGCAACTCCGCGGTAACTCTACCAGCCAAATCACGATCTGGTGTTACGAGGGCAGCACGCGCGTGTGGTTCTTGAAGAGCTTCACGAAGAAAAATAGCAATGCTGCGAGCTTCAACTTCTGGGCTGGGCGCCTCAACAAGCGCTAAGCCATCCAAGTCATAGGCGTGCTCAGCGCCAGTTATTGAGACAGATGCAGGCTTCTGAGATGCGCTGAGAGCTGCATGACGATCTCGAACATCGATAGCAGTGCAACCAAACCAGAGTTTTACATTTCCTGGAGAAATGCCAATTTTACTTAAAAGTTTTGCGAGGCCGTGTTGGGGATGCGTCGGCGATTTAATCACTTCTACCCAAGTTTCAGCATCCAGACTCTGGTCTAAACCTGGCAGAATAATTTGGCCGTATGGCAGATCCTGCACAACGCTTGCTAAATCAGCAACGGCGGGAATGGTAGCGGTGGTCCCAGCCAAAAGTATAGGGTTCTGTGGAGGACGCTTACTCCAATCTTGAACAAGTATCTCAAGCACTCGGCGACGCCGTTTGGCTGGAGATACGCGCCCAGTTTCTTGTTCTATAGCCGGCCAAACCTCTTGTATTAGAGCAATGAAGCGACCAGCGCGCTCCCAAAAACCCTCAAAAACTGGATCTTCCGGGGTTAACTCTGATAACACTGACAGATCCACACCTTCAGTCTCAATCGTATTTAGAAGTGTACGAAGCGCGCTAGCATAGGCGAAAACCTGTGCATTAGACTTTGGCTCGTCGCCACCGATAGTCTTATCCCAAGCATGAAAAACAAGCCTCGAAAGTAAGAAAAGTTGATGCGTGCTTGTGAGCACTGGCGGCAAGTTTGCTGCAATTTTACTTACCTCCCCAGACCCAGTTAACACCATGTCATCAGCGTCAACGTCTCCAATAGAGAAAAGCTTGGGCAGGAGTAGAGATTGTCCAGTTGCGATTTCCCCGAAGGCCTCTTGAACCGTGCGCACAGCGCGACGAGTTGGCAAGTATATCTGAATCTTTGCTAAATCGGACAGAGAATATTGCCTAATTAAGCCCTCGGTTAAGGCTTTGGCAAAACCATATGCCGGCGGGATGGTGTAGATTGCGCCCATTAGTCGACGTAAGCGCTCGCCTCTGCCAAATTTACGGAGACAAGCCGCGAAACCCCTCGCTCCGCCATTGTTACGCCAAATAATCGATCAACACGCGCCATCGTAAGGGCATTATGGGTCACTATTAAAAACTTGGTACCCACCTCAGAGGCAATATCCTCTAAAAGACCACACATCCGATCCACGTTAGCGTCATCTAATGGAGCATCAACTTCATCAAGTACGCATAGTGGAGCTGGGTTTGCCTTAAACATAGCAAAAATCAATGCTAGCGCCGTTAGTGTTTGCTCTCCACCAGAGAGCAAGGAGAGTGTCTGCAATCTTTTGCCCGGGGGTGAAGCGACTATCTCCAATCCTGCCTCGAGTGGATCATCCGATCCAACCAATTCAATACGAGCTTTCCCACCTCCAAATAATCTCTGAAACAATGCGGAAAAGTGCATAGCAACCTTATCAAAGGCAAGTTTCAACCGCTCTCTACCTTCGTGATTCAGCTCACTTATAACCTTACGTAATTTCGCAATAGCCTTGGTCAATTCTCGGACCTCAAGTTCAATCTCCTCAAGCTCGGCTTTAATCGTTTGTACCTCGCTTTCTGCGGTCAAGTTGACAGGTCCGATCTGCTCTATCTGACGTTCTAACCTAGCTATCTGCTCCTCAGCCGAACTTTTAGTTGGTAAGCTGGACAGGTCTCGATATCCACTTATCTCGATAAGGTCGGAAGCTGCGCATTTGAATTGGTCATAGGCTTGGCGGGCAATTTCGACGATTCTATCTTGAGCGGAGGCTTGCTCAGCCTGGAGTCTTGCTCTGGTTTCACGAGCTGCTGCAAATACTTCGACCGCATCTTGAGTTGCAGCCCTTAGATCACGAGCTTGTATCTCCGCAGAAGCCAAGCTATCTCCTGACCTGTCTTGTTCCTTTCGGGCCTCTTCTACCTGTAATGACAACTCAACTCGTTGCTTTTTCAAATCATCTGGAAGTGAATTCAACGCGTTGGCCTCCAACTCTAAAGCTTTAGCCCGCTCCTCAAGGACTTTCAGCTGTGCCTTAGAATTGTTATGTTGACCTTCAAAAGTAAAGCTCTCCGTTAGAATAGCACCGAGTCGAGCATCTAATGAGAATAACTCGAGTCTTACTGCCTCTAAACTCTCTCTTTCCATTTGAACTTTTTGTTTTGCTTCGTTTAGTGCAATCTGAGCGCTCTTCACGTGAGCCTTTAAAGAATCCAATTCCTCCATTTCGCTCTGCGTCTTAAGCAAAGCCTCCAATTCTTCATTGACTGTTTTTTGCTCTCGCTGCGAGCCGGCCTGCTCCGTTTGCTGCTCAGCAATTTGAGATCGATAATCAGCAAGAGCTTTCTGTGCCGTTGATATCACCTGCCCTAGTTCAGCAATTTCGCGCTGAATATTTCTAGTTCTTGTTTGTAATGCATCGACGCTAGACGCTTTTTCTGAAGCTATTGCCTCTGCCGAAGACTCTGTTACCTTGGCTGCTTCCAGCTTCTTTTGGAGTGCAGGCAACTCAGAACGCAAGGCTTCTAGACGTTGCGTTCGAGCAATAAGCGTTGCTTGGCCAACGCTCTGATCAGCGGCGATTATGAGTCCGTCCCATCTCCACAGACCGCCCTCAGATGTTGTTAACGACTGACCAGGCAATAATTTAGCTTGAAGTGCTTTAGCTGACTGCGCGTTTTCAGCGACACCTACATATGAAAGTAAATTAGGCATCCAATTCGGTGCGGAAACTGCGTTTGCCAAAGAAGTTATGCCATTGGGCAAGTCAGGACCTGGGGGCAGATCTTGTGGGTGCCAATAGTCGCCTTTTGATGGCACCACTGTGGCTGCCATTCCCGCGCCTAGCGCAGCTGCAACCTGAGGTGCAAAACCCATCTCTACAGATAAGACTTCCGTAAGCGTTTCACCATCAGATGATGAATTATTGAAAAGTAAAGCATCTAAGCCATCTGCCTCTGCATTTAAGCGAGCTAATTGCTCAGACAATTCTTGTCTGTTTCGTGAGGCCAACACATGCAATTCACGTGCGTCTGAGCAAGCCTTCTCACGAGAGCTCGCATCGTCGAGCAGGACAGTTAGTTGAGCTTGAAGGCTCGCCTGATGACTAATTTTTTCATCAATAGTCTCAGCGCTTAGACCATCGAAGTCCTCTATTTGGGAGAGAGACTTTAGCTCTTCAAGCAGAATCTCATTTCTTTTTTCTAAATTAGAAATTCGCCCATTTAGAGCAAGCCTTTCATTTTCAGCAGTCGTCAGTTTAGAAACAACCAAGCTCAAATGGTCCGACGCTTCGCGCTCAAAAATTTCAAGAGCGGTCACACTTGCCTCCAAAGTCGGAATCACAGGTTTAATCTTTGCCTTTTGAATTTTAAGTTTGGTCTCCTCTAACTCAAGTTGCTTCAATCGCTCAGTTGCGCTTTTATAATGGCCTTGCTCACGCGCAAGGTCGTCACCACAATCAGCTAATTGGCCTGCTAAATTTTCTCGCTTTAGCTCAAGTCCCCGTTCTTCCCTGCTCAACGCGTCTATCGCTATTTCTAGACGCTGCAATCGAGCGATAGCTTCCATGTGCGTTACTCTAAGTGGCGCTAAATCAGCATTAGCCTCGTCTTCTCGTCGCCGCGCAGAAAGCTCAGCAAGTTCAAATCTCTCACATTCAGCATCAATCGCAGCCAACAAGCTATTGGCCGAATTGATATCAGCCTCTGCTTGTTGCCAGGTAATACACATTAGAGCGGCTGATGAAGCTCGGCGCTTTTCTTGAAGCTCCCTATATCTGCGAGCTGCTCCAACTTGCCGATCCAAACTTCTTTTGTATCCAAGCTTCGAGTCCCTAAGATCGCCTGCTCGCTCCAAGTTTTGCTCAGCTGCACGCAGCCTTAGCTCAGCTTCACGACGACGGGAGTATAGCCCCGTTATTCCAGCGGCCTCTTCAAGAAGGGCGCGTCGATCCGTAGGTCTTGCGTTTACGATTGCGGCTACTCGTCCCTGCGCTACCATTGCATTTGAAGAGGCACCAGAGGCAAGATCAGCAAATAAAAGCTTTAGGTCCTGGGCACGATAGTCTCTGCCATTAACGCGGTACGCACTTCCTTGGCCCCTAACAACTTTACGCGTAACTTCCAGAAGGGTTGAATCATTGAATAGCGGAGGCGCATCAAGATTTGAATTGGTCAACCGCAATGTAACCTCAGCCTGATTTCTTGCAGGCTTACCCGCTGCACCAGCGAAAATTACATCATCCATTTCACCACCGCGCAAACGCTTGGCGCTACTCTCACCCATTACCCAGCGTAAAGCTTCAACTAAATTAGACTTTCCGCATCCATTTGGCCCAACAATTCCCGTGAGCCCCGGCATGATTGCCATGTCCGCAGCCTCCACGAAGGACTTAAATCCTGCCAAACGAAGATTGTCAAAAACGACCAATTAATTCAGTTCCCGATCTAGTTGTGCATTAATAATATTGGTTTGAAGTCACAGCGGCTAGATCAGTGCGACATGGCGATGGGGATAACTCTGTTATTCAATTCGCTGCCGCAAGTGCTAGCTCAATAGATTGCCGAAGCGAGGCATAATCGCTGTAGCTTCCTAAGTAACGCTCACCATTTATAAATATTGTTGGTGTCCCTGTAACTTGCGCAGCTGCTTTTGACCGCTGAGAACGAAGCAACACCAAGCTTTGGTTTCTGTGATCAAGCATACACTCCCTCGCCCGAGTCTCATCCAGCCCAACCGCGCCGAAAACAGGTACTAACGAATCAACTGGATCTGATGTCGATGCCAAAATACGCTGCTGTTCAAACACATTATCTGCAAAAGCTAAAATATCCGATGAGGTGCTTAAACATTGTGCGCCAGCGCCCGCTAACAGCTCGAAACCAACAGATTGGTCATTCAGCAAAAAATCTCTTTTCACGAAATATACTAATCCTGTGTCTACATAATCTGTCATAATCCTTTGGAAGCTGCCCTGATGGAAAGAACGGCAGTGCGAACACTGATATGAAAAGAATTCCATCACGACCACGGGAGCTTGAGAATCACCAAATGCTTTATCCGTAGCATGGGGAGTCAAAAACTCTTGTCGATTCTCTGGTTGTAGCACCTGTTTGAATTCAGGGAACTCTGTCCAAGAGAAAGTTCTGGTTGCATTTTGGCTTTGCTCAGCCTGCACCTCGTCTGAGGGTCCAGAGCTTGCCCCGTTCATAAGGAAATAGACGCTTCCAAATGCAACTATGAGGACCGCTGCCAGAATAATACCAATATTACGATTCATCTATATTTTTCCCTATTCAAGTCTTGCTTTTCTTATCTAATTTCGCCTTCAAATAGGCCATGGCACTATCCACCGAATTAACCTCACCAACGTTTCCTTCTGTCTCCCTGAGAAAATGAATATCATTGCTTACTTGTTTATTTAAAGCATCGATTTTGACGATTGGAAACTCTGCCTGATGCAAACCAATACGCTTAATGCTAGACGATCCTAAGTAGAGTTGAACCCTACTCAAAATATCAGATTGACGCATAGCTACAACTGGACCAGCCCCGAGAGCCATTTCTACATGAAGTGTGCCAGCTACAAGTCGTACTGGTCGCGTAAATTTTGCTAAATCTTCTCCAATGACTCGCGTCCAATTAACCTTGAGATCTGAAACTAACGCTGGACGCTTACCAGCGACTTTTCGCGTAAGCTTAGGCATTAACTTAGCCAAGCCTTGTGCTTTATAAGATCGCGGACCTCCCTCACGAGGAAGGAAGGTCCTACTTTTCTTAGAATCGAGCGTACCTAAGCCCTCTGATTTTTTAAGATCATCTACCATAGATTTTCTTGATGTAAGGCTTAAGGTCGAAAAGATGAAGAGTTTTGGCGGAGAGAAAGCTGAACAATTACAGATAGAGCTTCTAAGTTGGTATGATAGCTTTGCTCGATCTCTTTCTTGGCGGGCAGAATATAACGAAAAACCCGACCCTTACTCGGTTTGGCTATCTGAAATTATGCTTCAGCAAACTACCGTCGCTACCGTTGAGCCTTTTTTTAAAAAGTTTATATTGAGATGGCCAACTATTGAAGATCTTGCTGCAGCTGAACAAGCAGAAATTTTGCACAGTTGGGCAGGACTCGGTTATTATAGTCGGGCTCGGAATCTTCATGATTGCGCTAAAGTTATAGTCACAAACTTTGCGGGAATCTTCCCTGAGACTGAAGACGAACTCATCAAATTGCCAGGCATTGGACCCTACACAGCAGCAGCAATTTCTGCCATTGCGTTTAATCAGCACGCAGTTGTGGTTGATGGAAATATTGAACGCATAATGACGCGCTTGCATGGCGGGAAAACTCCTCTCCGTCAGAACAAGCCTACTATTCGGACGTGGGCAGCATCCCTAACACCTACTCACCGTCCAGGCGATTATGCTCAAGCTTTAATGGATCTAGGCGCAGCTATTTGTAAACCAGCTAATCCGGCTTGCCAATCATGCCCTATTAAGACTTACTGTGTGGCCAATAACGCAGGTCTTGCAGATCAACTACCAACCAAATTACAAAAAAAAGAAAAGCCTGTTCGCAAAGGGATCGCGTACGTAATTAAAGACGGACGTGACCGCTTACTAATAGAAAAGAGGCCCCCAAAAGGACTATTAGGCGGCATGGATGGACTACCAACTGGCACCTGGCAAACAGAGTATCCAGCCGCTCTATCAGATTCCACCAAACTTGATGTAAAGATCAAGCACACATTCACGCACTTTCACCTGGAGCTTGAATTGTATCAGGCACCAGAAGCTGCAGCCGTGAATTTCCCAGACACTCGCTTTGTTGAGGATTTGGAAAAGCTAGCGCTTCCAACACTCTTTGCAAAGGCCATAAAGATGATTAGCGGAGTCAGATGCCGACGCTAATTATCCAAGACTTAGAAGTATTTGTGGTAGCAACACCACCTCCAAATAAAGGTGGCCGCTATTTCACATTCGTAAAAGTAAGAACCAAAGAGGGTATCGTTGGTTATGGAGAGCCTTATGGAATACCATATGGTCCAGAAGCAATCAAAGCCATAATCCAAGACGTCTTTGATCGACATTTGAAGGGCTATAGTGCGCATGATATTGAGGCATTTTGGCGTCGAGCATATTCAGCCAATTTTTCTCAACGCCCCGACCCATCTCTAATGGGAGCCGTTTCTGGGCTTGAAATGGCACTCTGGGATATCTTGGGTAAAAGCTGTGGAAAACCTGTGTATCAGCTGTTGGGCGGCTGTGTAGAACCAGATTTACGAGCATATACGTACCTCTACCCATCGGAAGATGACAAAGAAGCGCTCGCATACTCTGATGCGTCAGTTGCGGCAGAACGTGCAAAGCATTACCTTGATTTAGGGTTTACCGCCTTGAAGTTTGATCCAGCAGGACCCTATACTTCATATGACCCTAGGCAGCCATCAATCGGAGATTTAAAATTTGTTGAAAATTTTGTTGGCTCATTACGCGACGCGGTTGGCAGTGCAGCGGATCTGCTTCTTGGAACTCACGGCCAATTCACCCCAAGCGGGGCCAAGCAACTGGCCAAAGTTATCGAGCCCTTTTCGCCCCGCTGGTTTGAGGAACCAACGCCCCCAGAAAATACAAAAGCAATGGCTGAGGTAGCTCGTCACACCTCAATTCCGGTAGCAACTGGAGAACGATTGACAACCCATTTCGAATTCGCAGCTGTTTTACGCGATGGTGCGGCCTCCATTCTTCAACCTGCGCTCGGACGCGCTGGAGGCATATTGGTAACAAAAAAGATTGCAGCTATGGCTGAGGGTTACCAAGCGCTAGTCGCACCACACCTTTATGCTGGCCCTGTGGAAGCGCTCGCAAATATTCACTTTGGTCTTTCAATTCCAAACTTTCTAATGGCAGAGATGATCGAAGCTATGGGTGGATTTCATGCTGAATTAATCTCAGAGCCTATCAAAATTGAGAATGGACGTATCCTTGCACCCACTAAACCCGGCCTCGGCGCAGAGTTAAACGAAGAAGTTGCCAGGGAGAACCCATATAGGGGCGGGGCACTGCATCTTGAAATGCTAGACAAACGAATCTGGACAGGAGCTCGCTGAGGCCTAAGCGTAGTCAAAAGATACCTTATCGGGCAGCAGACGAGCTACCCCTTATATGTTAGAATTTGATTATGAATATCGACCCGCTTTTTGAAGCCTCACATCCTATTCCCGCTCATGCTATAATAGCAATTAGTGCGTTTTTCCTTGGAGGCATACAACTTGTCTTACCTAAGGGCACCATACTTCATCGCCTTGGCGGATACTTGTGGTGCATTGCGATGATTGTAGTAGCATTCACTGGATTTTTTATTCATGGTTATCGGGTTTGGGGCCTTTTTAGCCCCATTCACGGACTATCCGTTTGGACCATATTTGCTGTTGTTTGGGCTGTTTGGTCAGCACGTAGGGGCGACATTCGCCGTCATAGAATTATTATGATTTCGACCTACCTAGGGGCACTAGTGATCGCAGGTGCGGCTACTCTTTTGCCTGGACGAATCTTTCACTCAATCTTTTTTGGTTGAGCTAAAGATTGGATTGAAATCAGGTTTTCTAGTGCATCATTTTTGGACCTGATTCTTCAAGTCCATCGCGCAGTTTCTGTCTCAAGTTATCGATTGGAACTAAGTTTCCCTCGACATCAAGATGCCAAAAGGTCCATCCATTGCAAGAAGTAGCTCCCTGAACACCAGCTCCAACTTGATGAATAGATCCTCGCAGGGCTGACGTCACCAAAGTACCATCCGATGCCACACGAGCAGTAAAACGACGTGAAGGGCCATGTAGAGTTGCGCCTGGACGAATAAGGCCTTGCTCCAGTAAGTTACCGAAAGGAATCCTAGGAGCTGATTTTTTAGATTTAATATCAGTAGCTTCCTGCATGCATGGTATAACTTTATTTATTCGCTCTTGGGCAGCAAGGGCGTAGGTTTGGTCTTGATCAATGCCAATAAAGTGTCGATTTAAAAGCTTTGCGACAGACCCAGTGGTACCCGAGCCAAAGAATGGATCAAGAATGGTATCACCTGGCTTAGTTGTCGCAGTAATTATGCGGTAAAGTAATGCTTCAGGTTTTTGAGTGGGATGCAATTTCTTGCCATCAGCTCCCTTTAAACGCTCATGGCCAGTGCACAGTGGTAGCGTCCAATCAGACCGCATTTGCAGGTCATCATTGAGTGATTTCATTGCTTCGTAGTTAAAAGTTGGACGTGCATCTCTGGATTTAGAGCACCATATCAGGGTCTCGTGAGCATTTGTAAATCTAGTTCCCTTAAAGTTGGGCATTGGGTTTGATTTGCGCCAAATAATATCGTTCAGCATCCAAAAGCCTAAGTCTTGAAGAACTGTACCAAGACGGAAGACATTGTGATAGGTTCCAATTAGCCAGAGACCTCCATCAGGCTTAAGAATCCTACGACATTCTGCCAACCAGTTTCTTGAGAACTCATCGTAAGCCGCAAAGCTCTCAAACTGGTCCCAATCGTCTCTCACAGCATCGACAGCACTATCATCTGGCCGTGATAGGTCACCTTGCAATTGTAAATTATACGGCGGATCAGCAAACACCAAGTCCATAGACCCGTCGGGGATTTGCTTTAAAATTTGCAGGCAGTCTCCCACCTGGATGCTATCCTTTATAGCCGCCACATCCAAATATTCAGTCATGAAATTCTCAAAATAAAAATAAAATTAAGTATAAGCCTTGGATGAACGGCGTACGCTCAACGGTCAACCGGCTGATCTATTTTTTCTAATTTTTTCAGTGACTTATTATGTTTTTGTTACATTTTTGACGCCATTGAAGGTCGCACGATGATATAAAGTTGGACCATGTTTTTGAAGGGCAGCGCGATGCTCTGCCGTAGGGTAGCCCGAATTTTTAGACCATCCATAGTTAGGAAATTCTTCAGCCAATCGAACCATTATCGAATCACGGTACTCTTTAGCTATTATGGATGCCGCGGCTATCGATTTTGACTTAGAATCTCCTTTTACCACCGCCATACACGAGACAGGAGTAATTGGGATTTTGTTCCCATCTATCAGAGCAAAATCCGCGGGCACTTGCTCTAGCGAACGAGCCATCGCAGTTAAACTAGCTTGAAGGATATTTATCTTATCAATCTCTGCTGCATTAACCTGAGCAACCGAAAACGAACAATGCTTTTTTATCCATGCCGCCAAATAAGCTCGCTTCCTTGGATTAACCTTCTTTGAATCTTCAATTGCCGCTACCTCAGATTTTTCCCAAAGATTGATAGGTATATTAACTGCGGCGGCAACGACTGGGCCAGCCAAAGGCCCCCTTCCTACCTCGTCCACTCCGAAAACACGAAAATCAGCACTTGCGTTAAAAGCAATTTCTAGTTCAAAATTAGCAGTCATGCACCGACCTAATCACCTGATTATATTTGCAAGGCAACCACATTATGGAGTTGGCAAAACACGCCTCGCAAACCGGACTAGTAAGTGGGAAGCATGGCAGTTTCAAAGAAGGCAAATATTATCGCTCTGTAAACTTGCTCAAGACCCCAGATGGAGCTTCTCTTTCTGCTGGGAGCATCGCCAAGGTCCCGGTGATTTAGGCACACGTATTTCCAGAGCTTTAGGGGGGACTCACGGACAAAAGAGACTTATCGTTGGGGGAGACACATTGGGCCTTACAGCGCTCCATATTGATCATGCATTTGAGTTAATAGGCGCAAGGTCCCCAGTGCTTGGCCCAAGTCAGGACGGCGGTTTTTGGTGTATTGGGAGTGCTGGTCCTATCCGCCTAACTGGCATCAGATGGTCATCTGAACATACCTTAAGTGACACTAGTAAGTTGCTTAAGAATCATAAATATACAAATACGTTATGTGATCTAGACTGACTCGTATACTCCAAAAGAGAGACATCAGAGCTTTACTTTCAAATAAGAATATCAGTCATTTAAAGCTTGGTGATCATTTAATTTAGATTCCCACAACCCCCTATCAAGGGCTTCCTGAAATCTTGCCTTCATTTCAATTAGAGCATCTGGATTTACTTCACTAATCCAGTTTTGTACCTCATCATCTTCTAAGTAAGCTTTATAAAGTTGATCAAAATGATGCCCCTCAACCAGCCCAGTCGTTGCGGCAAAAGCGAAAAGATAATCTACTGTCGCTGCGATCTCAAATGCACCTTTGTATCCGTGCCGCTTGCATCCAGAAATCCATTTTGGATTAGCCGCTCTCCCTCTAACAATCCGACCAATCTCAGACTTGAGTGTTTGAATTCGTGGCCGCTGTGGGCGGGAGTGATCATTAAGATAAGATGCTGGCTTTGCGCCCCGCTCAAGCTCAACGGCGGCAGCTACTCCACCAAGGAACTGATAATAATCATCAGAATCTAGAATGTCATGTTCACGGTTATCTTGGTTTTGAACTACAGCTTCCGCTTGTGAAAGCCTTGCGCGAAAGAAATCTTCAGCGCGAACTCCGTCCTGACCACTACCGTATGCAAATGAAGACCAATTAATATAAGATTGACCAAGGTCTGCGGCACTTTGCCAGCCACCCTCATCGATTAGCGCTTGCAATCCAGCCCCGTACGCTCCCGGTTTAGATCCAAACACTCTACTTCCAGCTAGCGCAGAGGTCTTTCCCGCCTCCAAATCAGAAAGATATCTTGCTCGAGCAGGATTCATACTAAGGAGCTCATCTTCATCCATTACTTTTCGTGCTGCACTATCAATCAGATCAATCTGGAAAGGAAAGGCATCGCGAAAAAACCCAGAGACTCTCAGTGTTACATCAACTCTGGGACGATCAAGAACTGAGAGAGGCATAACCTCAAAACCAGTGACACGCCCCGACACCTGATCCCAGGTAGGTTGGACCCCCATTAGTGCTAAAACCTGCGCCAGATCATCTCCCCCAGTGCGCATATTAGCAGTACCCCAAGCGCTTATAATTAGAGAGCTTGGGTAGGCTCCATGTTCTTGGCGATGGGCGTCAAGAAGCAAAGAAGCGGACTCCCAACCCAGCCGCCAAGCAGAGGGCGTGGGCAAACTTCGCGGATCAACCGAATAGAAGTTACGGCCAGTTGGGAGAACATCTTCGCGGCCACGAGTTGGAGCTCCCGAGGTGCTTGGCTTCACGAATTTACCTTTGATACCACCGATAAGATTATCAATCTCATCAAAGGCCGACTCCTCTAACTTAGCTACCAGGCGAGGTGCATGAAGGGTTTGAATAGACTTAGTTAATTCGCCAGGGGCGGTAAAATCATCGGTGCCAAGCAAAAGGTTATATGAGAAAACTTCCATTCGCTCTATGGTATCTCCAATTGTTCGCCAAGGGCCCTCTAATATATCCAAAACGCCAGGCCTTGGACCCTTCCAAGTGTCCGCTAAGTTGGCATTTAGTGGATCAAAACCAAGTTTAAGGTCAGTTGCTAGAGCCTGCAAGAAACTTGGCCTAGCTCCACTAGGAAGCCGCATTAAAGCCAGTATTAGATCCCTTTGCTGCTGATCTATTGGCGCTTGGCCCAATATATGAAGACCATCTCTAATTTGTAACTCCTTAAGCTCACAAAGATACCCGTCTAAAGCGTTTAGTTGCTCACTATCCGTAGCTTCTGCCTTTAAACCCAGATCCTTATCCAAACCCAAGTCACGAACTTGATCTAAAATTTGTTTCTGCAATAAACCAGCTCGGCGAGGATCACCCTGACTAGCGAGGTAGAACTCATCAACAAGCCGCTCGAGTGAGGCTAAGTCACCGTAGGTTTCCGCGCGTGTTAGCGGAGGCGTAAGGTGAGAAATTATCGTTGATCCTAATCGACGTTTAGCTTGCGTGCCTTCTCCAGGATCATTGATTATAAAAGGATAATGATTCCTTTTTCCCGTCATTAACGCCTGCGGCCAGCACTTGTCTGAGAGCCCCACTGCTTTTCCTGGCAGCCACTCTAAGTTCCCATGCTTACCAACGTGAATGATGTCACTGACCCCTAAATCTTCTAGTGCCAGGTATGAAGCAATATAACCATGCGGGGGAACTAATGCTGGGTCGTGATAGGTCTTCTCAGGGTCAATATTATATCCGCGAGCAGGCTGTATCATTACAATAGCAGAACCGAGATCTAACATTGGTAAATTAAAATGCTGATTTTCATAGAAAGGGTCCTGCTCAGGTGCACCCCAACGATCAAAAACCTGCTCCATCAATGTCCGCGGAAAGCTCGAAATCAATGACTTATATAAGCTTAGGGAGAGCTCTATGCCGGTTCTTAGTTTTGCATTAGATGTGACATCCCGAAGCCGCCGCATGAGAGCATGTCCGTCAGCAAACTCGAAAACGCCAAGGGCCTTGAGGATTTGAACCGCGCTCTCAGGCGTATCAAGACCAACTCCGTTTGCGAGGCGCCCATCTCGATTAGGGTAATTAGCAAGAACAAGAGCAATTTTTCCCTGACTGGCAGGTCCTGCTTTTTCTAAGCAACGCTCTATACCCTGCGAATGCGTTGCATATGAAGAAATGTAGCAGTCTGTCCTGGGGGAATACAGCCCCTCCGACTTGAATGAAACAACACCACCCAACAATCGACCATCAACCTCAGGCAACGCAACATTCATTGCAACATCCCGCGGCCCTAATCCCCGGGCGTTATCGTACCAATCCGCAAACGTACAACCCGCATGAATACCCTGAATGACAGGAACGTCGATTCCATCAAAAGCTTCGACCAAGTAACTATCCCCTGGCTTGGAAACTGAGAAACCAGTAGTAGTAATTATCGCCGTTACTCCAGCCAACTTTTCTCTAATGATCGTCGCAGCGTTGGAGTCTTTCAAAGAAGATACATAGAGCGCCGTAAATCCCTGTCCTCGTGCTCTTAATCTTGAACAAAATTCTGCTATTGGAGACGTATTACCAGCTAAAAAATGTGCCCTGTAAAAGATGATGCCAACAGGATTATGCCCCAGACCGCTATCAAACTCACCAACTTCGAGAACTGGCCTTGGAGGAAGCGCTTCTTGACCTGCGAGTGCTCTCCAAAATTCGCGAGCATTGTCCAATCCACCTTGCGCAAAATATTCCCAAAGCTGCCTTGCTTTTAAAGGATCGCTATTAAGACCCAAAACTTCAGGATCCTCTTTATCATCACCCGGCAAAAAGAAGACCTCAACACGCTTCTCACTTGCAATTATCTGGAGCTGATCAACTCCATAGCTCCAGTAAGCCTTTCCACCTAACAGGCGGACCACAATTTTTTCCGCCGTATCCAACATCCGTTCGAAATAAGCATCTGTGGAAAATGGATGCTTAAGCTGAAGCCAAGAGCATAATCGCGCAGTTGGAAACACCCCTTCAGGCAACGCAGCATTCAACACAGAAATATCCGTGTCTGCGGCCGACAAAACAATTAGCTTACCCGGCTTTTGTATAAGATCAATGGGCTCGTCGCCATCTGAGATCAAACCAGGTTGTGCTGTAAGGAGGTGCATTAGCTTCCCTTTACTTGAGGCCGCGGCCTAAAACTCGTGTCCGTAGTGACAGCAAAACCCGCAGAAATCAGACAAACTCCACACGCCTTAAGCCGCCAGGTTTACTATTATTTCTATACTTCTTTTAACCGAGGCATTAACTCAACAAGGTTGCATGGGCGATGCCGAATGTCCAGTTGGGTACTCAAAATCCCCGCCCACGCATCCTTTACCGCTCCCTTGCTTCCTGGAAGAGCAAAAAGGTATGTGCCCTTCGCGACTCCGCCAATCGCCCTCGACTGGATCGTGGATGTACCTATTTTCTGATATGACAACCAACGAAATAGTTCACCAAAACCGCTGATTTCTTTTTCCATAACCCTACTGAATGCTTCTGGTGTAACGTCGCGACCAGTGACTCCTGTACCACCAGTACAAATGATGCAATCAATGTTGAGGTCTAAAACTAATTCTCGAAGCCGTGTTTCTATCAAATCAGAATCATCTTTAATTATATCTCTGTGCCTCACGCTATGTCCGTCAACCTCTATCAGGTTTACAAGAGCATCACCACTTGCATCAGTCAACTTCGTCCGGGTATCACTAATGGTCAAAACCGCAATTTGAATTGGAACAAAGTCTAAATCATAATCAATCATATTAGTTCCTCTACCTTCGCTTTGAGTGACCTCAAATCCATCCAAGCTTCGCGCTTTGTTGTCGGCATGCGCAGCAGATACGCGGGGTGTAACATAGGTAGTGCTGGAATATCCGTACCGTCAGAAAGACTGTATTTAACCCACTTACCTCTTGCGCGAGTTATCGCTGGAAGTCCAAGAAGAGATTTCGTTGATGCAGCGCCCAAAGTTACGATAACCTTTGGCTGATTTAGCTCAATCAACCGCTCAATAAACGGCCTGCATACTGAAAGCTCTCCATCATTGGGTGTTCGATTACCAAGGGGCCTCCAGAAAACAGAATTTGATATTAACACGTGAATCTCTCTACTGAACCCAATAGCGGCTAGCATACTGTCTAAAAGCTGGCCGGCTGGACCAACAAATGGAAGACCGACTTCATCCTCCTGCGCACCGGGTGCTTCACCGAGCAAGAGAATTTGCGCAGCGGGATTTCCATCGAGTACGACGGTGGATCGTGCAGTTTTCTTAAGTTCACAATGATCAAAATTTTCAATTGTCTCCACCAACTCTGGAATGGAGTGAGCTGCTTGCGCCGCTTCTTTAGCATATGGTAGTCCCGCTAAAGCGCCACCAAGAAGTGGTGCACCAGGTTCAAATTGAGTTAGCGCTGGCTGTAATTCCTGTTTACTCTCCGAGATAACTTCCTTGGCATCCAGGTTTTTAGCGCGCTCAAACCGATTTATTGGTGATTCACCCACGGTAGTGTCAACGCCAGCCTGGACCTGGAACTCCAAGGCGGCCAAAAGAGCTTTTTGGTCGTTCATACCCCCTTACCTAGTCGTGAAAGAACGTTATAGAAAGGGTAAGAACCATATTGGAATTTGAGGCACGAATGAGCGAAGTAATTGAACGCGAATCTATGGAATATGATGTTGTTATTGTGGGGGGTGGTCCAGCTGGGCTTTCCGCCGCAATTCGCCTCAAGCAATTAGCTGCCGAGTCAGGCAAAGAAGTGGAGGTTGCACTAATTGAAAAGGGGTCAGAAATTGGTGCACATATTCTCTCTGGCGCGGTTATGGAGCCTACGGCGATAACCGAACTTTTCCCGAACTGGAAAGAATTAGGGGCACCACTAAATGTGCCTGTAAAAAAAGAAAAGTTTATGTTCCTTACTAAACGAGGAGGTATCTCAATCCCACTTTGGATGCTACCAAAACAAACACACAACCATGGAAATTTCATCATATCGCTCGGCAATGTCTGCCGTTGGCTGGCTGAACAAGCCGAAGCCCTTGGCGTAGAAGTTTTTCCAGGTTTCCCAGCTGCAGATGTACTTTATAACAAAGATGGATCTGTCGCAGGCGTTATAACAGGAGACATGGGTATTGGGCGAGATGGTCAAGCCAAGGGCGGATTTGAGCCAGGGATGGAGCTTCGTGCCAAATTTACTCTTTTTGCTGAGGGCGTCCGTGGGCATCTATCAAAGCAATTAATAGACCATTTTGAATTGCGCGCTAACTCTTCAGTTCAGAATTACGGACTTGGATTTAAAGAGCTGTGGGAGCTAGATCCAAAACGCCATGATGAAGGATTAATAGTTCATTCTGCTGGTTGGCCAATGGACTCATCTACATGGGGCGGTTCTTTTGTATATCACTTGGAAAATAATCAAGCATATGTTGGCTACGTGGTTTCACTTGATTACCAAAATCCACATCTTTCTCCTTACGAGGAGTTTCAGCGATTTAAAACTCACAAGCACATTAAGGCAATGCTTAAGGGAGGCAAACGAATTGCATATGGTGCAAGGGCCATCAACGAAGGTGGCGACCAGGCTGTTCCAAAACTTACTTTCCCAGGAGGCGCGTTAATTGGCTGTTCGGCCGGTTTTCTAAACGTTCCAAAGATAAAAGGTAGCCACACAGCTATGAAATCAGGAATGCTAGCTGCAGAATCATTATTCTCTTATCTCTCGGACGGTGCAATGGGGGGTGTTGAGCCAGTCTCCTATGAGGAAAATTATAAAAGTTCTTGGGTCAAAAAAGAGCTTCACGCAGCGCGAAATTTCCGTCCCTGGTTTCTAAAATTTGGTATGCTTGGGTTTGGTATTGGGGGACTTGAGCTAAAATTGGGTAACTGGGGCATCAAAATGCCCTGGACCTTGCGTCCTAATCATCCTGATCATGAGGCTACTGGGTTAGCAAAAGATCATCCAAAAATTCACTACCCTAAACCAGACAATGTCTATTCATTCTCTCGACTTGATTCGGTGGCCTTAACAGGGACATATCATGAAGAAGATCAGCCAATTCATTTAAAACTATCGGATGCTGATAAACCCATTACGCATAACCTACCACTATATGATGAACCAGCCCAGCGTTATTGCCCGGCAGGGGTTTATGAGGTTCTGTATGACTCTGATGGAAATAACCCAACCTTTCAAATTAACGCTCAGAACTGCATACATTGCAAAACCTGCGATATTAAAGATCCAACACAAAACATAACTTGGGTTAGCCCAGAAGGAACTGGAGGTCCAAATTATCCAAATATGTAGTTTCAGGACTAAGACATTAATAAGTTCTAGCCCGATCGATACGCGCAAGAAGCGTTGATCCTAGAAAATGTTTTGGAGCCTTTTTTAAACATAAATGAAGCTCAGGAAACATGCAGTAACTGTAGAATGAACTCAGATCTACGAACCAATCGAAACCACACTGTTTTAGAGGCTCCTGCAAAGATTAATCTTTGGCTCAGGCTTACAGGTGTCCAAAGACCAAATGGTTATAATGAATTGCGGAGTCATTTCGCACCCCTATCTCTTTGTGATACTCTTATCATAAAACCATCAACCCAATTCAAAATTAATGTGTATGGGCCATTTGCAGGGGGGGTGCCCACCGATCACAGAAACGTTCTTCATAAAGCCTACAAAGGTTTCTCTAAAGTGTTTGGTCACCAAACACCGATAGAAATTGAGCTAACGAAAAATATTCCCAATGGAGCAGGTCTGGGAGGGGGTTCAGCAGATGCAGGTGCTTTACTTCGATATTTCGCTCAAGCAGAAAAAATTCCTTTACCCACAATAAGCGAGTGGTCTCAATGCATTGGTGCTGATGTTCCAAGCGCAGTGATGATCCATAGCGGCTTGGTGGAAGGAATTGGCGAAATCTTGTGTGATCCCCTTCCATTACCCAAACAGCGGGTACTTCTGGTAAAACCGCAGGCACCTTGTTCAACCAGAGAAGTTTTTAAAGCTTGGCAAAAAGCGGGATTGCCAGATACTAAAAGCCAAAACGACCTTGAAATAGCTGCTGGTCTAGTATGTCCTGAAATTATTCAGGTTCTGAAGTATTTGCGAAGCAATATTAATCCTAATGCGCAAATTACAGGGTCAGGATCGGCTTGTTTTGCATTAGTACCTCATGGCTTTCAACTAACCAAAGCTCAGACCGAGACGCTTTCTAATTTCTGGGTAGAGCTAACCGATTTTCGACTTTAAAATTGTGTATACCACATTTCTAGCTGAGTCCGTGTAGGCAATAACCCCGCAGAATTTATGTCGTTTTCCATCTCGCTAAGGCCAAAGAGGCGAGCGTATTCCAACAGACCGGCTTGAGTCTCTGTGTCATAAGCACCATCAACGGCAGAGATATCAAGCAGAAAATCTTGTGACAACTGGCGCTCTAGGAGCAGAACTGCATCTTCTAGTGCAGCGGCTTCTATTTCTTCAGGTGTAGGTAATGATGCAATCATTTCGTCAGCTTCAGACGTAACAGCATTTTCTGCAGACCCAGTCTGAAATTTAGTTTCTAATTCAGGGTTAGATTGTGGCTCAAGACTAGATTCTTGCGCAAGGTTAGATTCTGTGTGTGTTTCAGGCTCCGGCTCAAAAACAGTACCTACCTCATTTTTTGGCGATAGATTTTCAACCGTCGGATCATCTGGTTCAAAGCCCAAATCATCCAATGGCGCCTGAGTGTCGCTATCTGAAACTGGCGTTAAAGACTGGTACCATGAATAGCCGAACCAGCTTATGGCAAGCGCACCAATCATAGTAATTACTATGACCACTATTACTAAAAGTTTTATTGATCGATCAGTGGACCGAGCATCTGATTTAGCAAGCAACTTCCCAACAGCAATTTTGTTTTCAGAAACATCGCTGGTGCTTGCCTTGCGTTCCGTTTCTATACTTTTGGCCCGAGCCTTATGAAGATTATTTCTAGTTTTGTTCTGATTAGTTTTACCGGTTATCGGCAATTTCATATCATTACTGGAGCTTGCTTCTAACGTAGGATTACTTTGGCGCGAAACACTTTGTCTTTTCCAATGACTTTCTTTATCTCTCTTAGTGCTTTCCTGTGTACTATAGCCCATCAAAAAAAGGTGAGTTTGCAAACGGGCTCGACGGAGTGAGTCAGTCTTGGGGAGCCTAGCCTCCAATCCTCTGACCAAATCAGATACTTCGCCCCTGCGCTCACGCTCAGACACTTTAGACCCTCCGCGCAGCCAAAACCTCCAGCCGGCGCGGCGGGTTTGTTTATCAGCCTTAGCTGAAAGTTGCGTTAAACGTTTTTCTGGCAAATCTCCGAGCCTTTTTTTTCTATTGGGCTTGCTGACCTATGCTTAAAGTAAGGTCAAGGCCAGAATGTGACATGATCAGACACATTGGGCCGATCACGATCGATCAAGTTCGTCTGTTTACCTCCAAAATAGAGCACCCCAGCAACTTTGTGACCCATCGATGGATCCCCACCAAGTTTAGACAAGACCTCGTCATCGAAGCTATACCATTGGGTCAACCATTGGGCACCATAGCCTAATGCCTGGGCACAGCTAAGCATATTCATGGCGGATGCGCCCACAGCTAATTGTTGCTCCCACTCTGGAACCTTCTTGTGTTTTACAGGTTTAAAAATAACTGCAATGACAAGCCCTGCCTGCTCAAATCTCTTGCCTTCAATCTCAATGGTTGTGGGAGCGGCATCAGGATGTAATTTAGAAAAACGGGGCGCAAGTACTTCTCTGCAAAATTTTCCACGCTTGGCACCTTCAAAAACTACAAATGCAAATGGAGCTAATTTTCCATGGTCGGGAACTCTAA
The DNA here is from genome assembly GCA_964228455.1 of Alphaproteobacteria bacterium. Classification (GTDB taxonomy): domain Bacteria; phylum Pseudomonadota; class Alphaproteobacteria; order UBA7985; family UBA7985; genus CAXQZM01. Next base: position 41,764 of record CAXQZM010000050.1, read on the forward strand.
GACCCGCAGTTATAATGGTATCGCGATCATCCTCGCTTGGCCTACCCGGCAGGAGATCAGACACTTTAACTGAACGACGTGTCAAAAAAAATTCTTTTGGATCAATCATTATTCAAGTCTCCTAATCGAATATCTTTTCTAAGGTATAGCGGATGACCAGGCTCCCCCACGCCTGTATAAGGAAAAGCCTTCACAGGATATGGTTTCAGCAGTTCGCGAAGTTCTGAACCTCGGCCACGGTAAGTCCCGTGGTTACCCCATCCGCAAACTAAAGTTCCGCCCAACTTAATTAGTGTCGCTGCAGTGTTGGTAATCACCTGATCATTTTTAGGACCCACAGGGTCTTCTTGCGCTCGCATTACGTTAGGATCAGTAGCACGATATGCAAACGCATTTAGCACGATCACTTCTCCATATCCCCACGCCATGGCGTAGCGCCGACATCTGCGGACTGTAGGATCATCCTGAGTTTCGTCAGCAGTAGATGGATTTAATAATAAAAAGCCCACGGGGGGCTTAGCCCTTAGGTCTAAATCGCCGTCAACGGGACGGCGTAAAAAATAGCGATAGGCTCGGTCAACTGACCAAAGAGTATCTTCGCCCGGGTAAAGAATCTCTGAGGTTGTTGGCATCAGGGGCGAATTTGTCCCGTGCCAATGACACGGTATTTGTATGTCGTAAGTTCCGCTGCGCCAACTGGCCCTCGAGCATGCATGCGCCCGGTAGATATACCAATCTCTGCACCTAGGCCAAATTCTCCGCCATCAGCAAACTGAGTTGAAGTATTCAGCATTACAATAGCACTATCAATCTCACGTAAAAAACGATCTGAGTTGCCCTTATCCTCAGTGATAATTGCCTCCGTATGGCTGGAAGAATGGGTATTGATATGTTCGATAGCAGTTTCAATGTCTGGGACGACAGCAATGGATACAATGGCATCTAGGTACTCCGTATCCCAGTCATCGATGGTGGCGGGCACGACACCTTTCAAATGCAAGACAGAATTATCTCCTCTCACTTCACAACCTTGGCTCTTTAGTGCAGAAACTATCTTTGGCAGGAAAGTCTGTCCAAGTTTCTCATGAACCAATAGCGTTTCCATCGCGCCACAGATACCAGTTCGACGCATCTTAGCATTAATGACAATATTCGTGGCTTTCTGGAGATCAGCATGCTCGTCAACGTATGTATGACATATACCGTCTAAATGGGAGAATACCGGCACTCGAGCTTCAGACTGAACTCTAGCAACTAAAGACTTTCCTCCGCGGGGGACAATCACATCGACATACTTATCTAACCGAAGCAGCTCTCCAACAAGCGCTCGATCAGAGCTCGGAATACGCTGAACTGCATTTGGGTTTAGACCTACACTCTCAAGGCCTCGCCGCATACAATCTGCAATAAGATTAGATGAGCTCCAGGAATCTGAACCGCCCCTGAGTATACAGGCATTTCCTGATTTTATACACAGAGCTGCCGCATCAGAAGTAACGTTTGGTCGGCTCTCATATATGATACCAATGACTCCTAACGGCACCGAAACTTTTTGGATTTTTAAGCCATTTGGACGAACAGAATCACTAAGCACGTGTCCTACGGGATCTGGCATGAGAGCAATGCCCTCCACTGCGACTGCCATGGCTTCAATTCGATCTTTATCAAGAAACAAACGATCTAACATGGCTTTAGAGAGGCCTTTGTTTCTCGCCGCTTCCATATCAAATTGGTTGGCCACCTCAATATCACGAGAATTAGAGCGGAGCTGATCAGCACAAGCCACAAGAGATTGTTCTTTAATGGAAGACTTAGCAACTGCTAATGCACTGGCCGCCTCTCTAGCAGCCTTTCCAAGCTCATTTAATTGATTAGTCGACATTAAGTTCTACACCTAGTTAAATGACAATCTTTCGAAACCTTAGCGATAAAGAGGCAAACAAGTTTATGATAGGATGTAATGACTTGATCATAAAAGGATCAAGTCATTAGCGTGGATAAGTGCTTTAGTGCGAATGTAACCAAGGGTTGGTTCAATTTGATCAAGATGCAGGCCTAGAATTTTTTGCGCCTCTGAAGCACTGTAAGCAGCAAGACCTCGAGCTAATTCGGTGCCATCCTCGTCAAGAACACGAACTGCTGCCCCCCTTTCAAAGTCACCTGTAGAAAAAACCACGCCTACCGGTAGTAAGGACTTTCCGGTCTTCAAAGCCTTTGCAGCACCAGCGTCAATTATCAAACTTCCCATAGGCTTGAGGCTGCCAGCGATCCAAGCCTTCCTCGCACTCGTAGGTGTGCCATCGGCTTTAAATAGGCTAGCACGCTCCCCACTCAAAACACGAGTGAATGGACCGTCATCTCTTCCATCCGCCAAGACCATATTTGCCCCTGCGGCAAGCGCAATCTGTGCCGCCTCAAGCTTAGTGGTCATACCACCTTTTGAGAAGACATCTTTATGGGAACTTGCCATTGAGAAAATAGTTGCATCCACCCCATTTATAAGAGGTAAATGCTTGGCCTCTGCATCCTGCTGTGGGTTAGAAGTATAAAGCCCATCGATATCCGAGAGAATGAACAAACAATCAGCGCCTACAAGTGCAGCTACCCGAGCAGCCAACCTATCATTGTCTCCAAACCGAATTTCCTCAGTCGCCACTGTATCATTCTCGTTAACCAGCGGAATGACACCCATGTCTAGTAGGGTCGTTAGGGTGCTACGAGCATTTAAATAGCGCCCTCGCTCTTCGGTGTCCTCTTGGGTCAACAAAACTTGCCCAATCTTCAGACCTTCCGCCTCTGCCGCAGCCTGATAAACGCCAGATAAGGCTATTTGTCCTACGGCTGCCGCTGCTTGGCTTTGGCTGAGGTCAATCTTAAAAGGATCAAACCCTAATTGTCCGATACCAAGGCGAATCGCTCCTGAGGAAACAATTATAGTCTCGACGTTGAGGCTCGCAATCTCAGCCATTAAAGCTTTCAACCAACTTGCCCTGACATGCCCTCCTTCGACCAATAACGCTGAGCCAATTTTAACAACAATCCGCCTTGCAGAGGTGAGCGCGACTACGGCATCCATGTTTGCTCCTCATCAAATTTCACCTGATCCACTAAGCCCCCGAACACATGAGTTGCAGTTGCACGCAAAGCCGCTCTTGTATTTCCCGTCGCACCAGAAATTAGCAGTGGTTTGATACTAGTATTCTCCTCAAACTGATCAGCAATTTCTTGACAAAGTTCAGGGATCAGCGCGTCAATTTTATTTAGAACAACTACTTCAGGACGAGTTGCAAGCTGCTCACCATATGCCTCTAATTCTTTGCGTACCGTAAAATAGGCAGCATGTGGGTTATCTTGCGTGATATCAATTAAATGCAAAAGCACTTTTGTACGCTCTACGTGGCCCAAGAAACGTGTACCAATTCCAGCTCCTTCTGAAGCACCCTCGATCAAACCGGGAATGTCTGCGACGACAAAGGATCGACCATCTAAATCAACTATGCCTAGATTTGGATGGAGCGTTGTAAATGGATAGTCTGCAACTTTTGGCTTTGCAGCAGAGACAGTGCTTAGAAAAGTAGATTTTCCTGCATTTGGAAGCCCAAGAAGTCCAACATCAGCAATCAATTTTAATCTTAACCAAACCCAGAATTCTTGCCCTGACCAACCGGGCTCCGCCTTTCTCGGAGCCTGTGTAACAGAAGATTTAAAGTGCGTATTACCCCGCCCCCCGTCTCCCCCGCGTGCAACTGTAACGCGCTGACCTACTTCCGTAAGGTCGAATAGCAGATGATTTTTTGTTTCGTCATAAACTTGAGTACCTGTTGGAACCTCGACGACTAAAAGGTCTCCGCCTTTTCCTGACATATCACGACCTTTACCATCTTGTCCTCGCTGTGCCTTGAAATGCTGACGGTACCGAAAATCGATTAGCGTGTTCAAATTTTCGACGGCATGAAACTCTACGTCTCCTCCACGGCCGCCGTCACCGCCGTTAGGACCTCCGTATTCTACGTACTTTTCGCGCCTAAAGGAAATGCAGCCATTACCACCGTCACCTGATTTGATATAAATTTTGGCTTCATCAAGAAACTTCATTGCATCAACCTAACAAAAAAGGGGCCCTGAAGCCCCCTTATTCTTAAAACCGTCACGCGTCATTGTTGGGCTTATTCGGCGGCCTTCGCGTCTGGTAAAACGACGGAAATTAGAGACTTACCACGTTGGCCAACATGAAATTTAACATGCCCTTCAACAGTGGCAAAAATCGTATGGTCTTTACCAAGCCCTACATTTTTACCAGGATGAAATTTAGTGCCACGTTGACGGACAATTATGTTTCCTGCCAAAACGTGCTCGCCACCAAATTTTTTGACACCGAGGCGTTTACTTTCACTGTCACGTCCGTTGCGGGTGCTACCGCCTGCTTTTTTAGTTGCCATGGTTTTGGTCTCCTAAACGTTCTTTTAGCTCAGCTTCTTAAGCTGCGCTATCATCTTTCTTTGGAGCTGCTTTTTTAGGAGCAGCTTTCTTCGCAGCTGGTTTCTTGGCTGTCGCCTTCACAGCTTCTGCAGCTTTTGGTGCAGCTTTCTTCGCAGCTGGTTTCTTGGCTGGCGCCTTCACAGCTTCTGCAGCTTTTGGTGCAGCTTTCTTCGCAGCTGGTTTCTTGGCTGGCGCCTTCGCAGCTTCTTCAGCTTTTGGTGCAGCTTTCTTCGCAGCTGGTTTCTTGGCTGGCGCAGTGCCGCCAATTGCTGTGATTTCTACAACTGTTTGATACTGGCGGTGCCCATTAAGACGACGGAAGTTCTTGCGGCGCTTTCGACGAAAAACGAGAATCTTGCGACTGCGTTTTTGTTCAACAATTGTGCCATGAACGGAAATACCGTCGATTGTAGGAGTACCAATTTGGATGCTCTCACCGTCGCCAGTGGACAAAACCTCCTCAAATGAGACAGAATCCCCTGCCTCACCTACAAGCCGCTCGATTACAACGTGTTGGCCAACTTCAACGCGGTATTGTTTACCGCCCGTGCGAATAATTGCGCTCATTTATCTTACCTTTTTAGGGCTCCGCGCTCTTCTTTGGAAACCTCTTAATTGGGTCTATGGCGCGTTCAAGTTATGGGAAGCCGCGGCTTTACTCTCTGGCGACACAAAGTCAAGGCAACTTTTCCCAAATTACGGGTTTTGTGCGCTTTAAGCTGCAACCCGCCCTAACCAAGGCCTTATATCATCGTCGGAAATTTCGAACGAACTGATCTCCTCCTCATTTCTTAAAGTGAGACCGATAGGATCAAGGCCCTCTAATAAGCGGTCTCTTAAACCTGGATCAATTTCAAAGCGAAGGATTTGCCCGTTTGGACGCGTAATCTCTTGTGACACAAGGTTCACTGAAATGCGGCCAGCCTGATGGGCGTCAGCCATGAGCATATCAACCATATCCTGGCCGAGCTTTACTGGTAGTATTCCATTATTAAAGCAATTATTGTAGAAAATATCTGCAAACGAAGGGGCAATAATCACTCTAAACCCCCAATCAAGAAGGGCCCAAGGCGCATGCTCTCTGGAAGAACCACAGCCAAAGTTGTCGCCCGCGACCAAAATCGAGGAGTCAGCAAATTGTGGTTGGTTAAGAGGAAAATCCTCAACGCGCTTACCATCCGCCGTTGTTCGTAATTCGTCGAACAAACCAACTTTCAACCCCGTTCTCTGAATAGTCTTAAGATACTGCTTTGGGATAATCATATCCGTGTCGACATTAACCAAGTCTAAAGGAGCAGCGATCCCGCTGTGGTGCTTCAATTTTTCCATGGAGCGCGCCTTAGCGAGCTTCCCAAAGTGCTGCAAGTTCAAGTTTGTTTAGGAAACCATGGAAAGAATGCCGAGACCTCACTTTGATAAAGCGAATAATCAGAGCGCGCGATTAAGTTCTGTCTCTCATTCGGTGGAATGCCAGTGAAATAGTTCATCGCCACGTACATTATTCCCACGGGCAATAAGCCCACAAACCCCCAGTAAGGTGTGGAAATTGCCATTATAGCCCAACCAACCCATACCAACCACTCGAAAAAATAATTAGGGTGACGGCTTACTGCCCAAAGTCCACCTCGGCAGGACTTGCCCTTGTTATCCGGATTAAACCTCCAAGCCTGCAGTTGCTGATCAGCGAGGGTCTCACCAATTACTCCAAAGACAACAACCAACGCACCCAAAATAGCAAATGTACCTAACGGAGCAGGATTTGCAGCAATCGCAATGAATACTAAGGATAGGCCGAAAACACTAATACCTTGATACTGATAAAAACGAAAAATTAATAACTGAAAAAGGTCACCCCAGTCATCCCGCATTTGAGTGTATCTGCGATCCTCATGGCCCGGAGTTAACACACGGTCGGTCAATATGTGCGTTCCTAACCTGACGCCCCACAAAAGCGCTAAAATTCCTAGCAGAGCTCGCCTACCATCGTCGCCAGTTCCCCAGTAGGCCACGATAGCTCCTGAAGCTCCAACAACATATGGCCAGAATACATCAACAATTGCAGCATCTCCTGTCCGCTTTTGGATAAGCCAGGCCAAACAAAAGCAAAGAAATGAGAAGGGAATAAGTGCAAACCAAAGTGACCAAGCCATAACAGGTATGTATCTTAAATTACCTTTGGGACAAGCGCCTTGACCCGGCTTTATCTAGACATCAAGAGCGCAGCATGGATCGAGAAAAACTCCTAAAGAACATCCCTCCAATTCTGGGACTCATTGTCATGACGCTAACCGCGATAGCACTGAGGCGTAGTTTTATTCTGGCTGTTCCAGTTGGCATTGCTGCTTGGTGGTTAGCTCGCTTTCTCCTAGCTAAGGTATTAAATGACGATCAGGAAAAATAAGGTGATACCCATTTGAAAGCGTTTTCGCATCTTCTGAAGATGAATAGGTAACCAGCATGTGCAGAATAGCACTGCCTATAGACTATCTGCGTTTAGCTTCAGCCGAGCTGCTTTCTCCAGAATAGAGGCTTTATCAGAATCGCATTTTCGATCCCAATTCTTCATAGCTAATCCCATTCGAGGATTTTTTGAGAAAGCGCCTTTGTGACGAGATATAAAATCCCAATAGAGTGCGTTTAGCGGGCAGGCCTCTTCACCAACAGTATCTTTGACGGCATATGAGCAAGTCTTACAGTAATCTGACATCCGATTTACGTAAGCTCCAGATGCGGCATATGGCTTAGATGCTAGGCGACCACCATCCGCATAAAGGGCCATCCCATGAGTGTTAGGCAATTGCACCCATTCGAAAGCGTCCGCGTAGACTGACAAATACCACTCATTTACTTGCAGTGGGTTAACACCAAGAAGAAGTGCGAAGTTGCCAGTTATCATGAGGCGCTGAATGTGATGCGCATATGCATTCTGCCGTGTAGTGCGAACTACTTCAGCTATGCACAACATATTCGTATGAGCACCCCAATAACTAGAAGGTAGATCAGCCTCTGCCTCCAGAAAATTTAACTGTCGGTAACCAGGTCCCATATGCCAATAGAGCCCGCGAACATATTCGCGCCAACCTAATATCTGACGAATAAAGCCCTCACTAGCGTTAATGGGACACTTGCCATTGTGATAGGCAAGCTCAGCAGCCTGACAAACCTCTAGTGGAGAAAGCAAACCAATATTCAACGCTGGCGCAATAAGAGAATGAAACAAAGTATCATCTTCATCACGAAAACCGTTCCGCATTGCATCCTGATAGTCACCATAAAGCGGCAAGCAATCTGATATAAAGTGGTCTAAAGCTTCTAAAGCTTCCGCCCTGTTAACTGGCCAGTTGAACTTTGCGATATCGCCAAAATTACTACTAAAATGTTCCTCAACTAGACTGAGGACAGCGCGGGTTATTCTATCTGGAGCAAATTTTCTTCTCCGGGGAGGCACTACATTTTTAGGAATCGGCTTTCTATTTTGTTTGTCAAAATTCCACCGGCCACCGATAGGTTCGTTCCCATCCATCAAGATACCAGAC
>CAXQZM010000051.1:0-12721 GCA_964228455.1 Alphaproteobacteria bacterium
GGGTCGCCTGAAGAAGGCGAATTGGAGATGTTAGGATACGGACAACGTATGTCTGTTGGCGTAGCTGAAGGAATGATTAACAATCCAAAATGGGCTGAGCAATCAATAGCGGATGCTGTGGCAAGTGCTGAAAATTTAGCTGGGTTGACTGTTCAGCGGATGGCAGTTGGCTTGAATACCAAAATGGTCCGCTCTTTAACTATTACTCTGGAGCAATCACTGCATGGCAGAGCAGTTTCTCCATCGTTGAGGGCCGAGTTGACAGAAACTGCAAAAGACCACGCCGTCTCGCGCCTACCATCATCTCTTCAATGGGGTCACTTACATGTAATTCCTATTGGATATTCTTTGGATGGATCAGAACTAACAGACTTTCCTGATGGCTTGTTCGGTGAAACCCTCGTGGCTTCATATCACTTAATATCAGTACCAATGATGGCCGTTCAAAATATTCGAGAGTGCCTCGCACGAAACGGTATTGAAGCCGAAAAGTTTATTCTTTCCCCTTACGCAGCGGGGCTGGCGGCCTTAGACCCTGCGGCACAAGAATATGGAGCCACTTTAGTAGATTTGGGCGGAGATACTACGTCAGTAGCAACTTTTGGAAAATGGAAACTGCTTCAAACAGCGACTATCCCTGTAGGTGGAAATGATATTACACGGGACATCGCACAGCACTTTGGATTTAATCCTGATCGCGCGGAGAAGCTCAAGGTCACTCAAGGAAATCTTGCAGCCACATTTAACTCACCGTCAATAGACGAAGCCGCTACCTTGTTCGATGCAAGAGGTTTCGAGCATGCCGAGTTAAATCCTATTGTTGAAGCGAGAATGCATGAAACTCTCTTAGCTGTCCAAAGTATTCTCGAATCACCCAGCTTTATAAAGCATCAAACTCACTCGCTCTTTCTCACTGGAGCAGGTGCGCACTTAAAAGGTTTGCATGCTTATGCGGAGGCTTTATTTAATGACAAAAGAATAAAATTAGCTTCGCCGAAAAGGATATCAGGAGCACCAGAAGGCCTTGCGCACGCCGGCTTTGCAACTGCAATTGGGCTGCTAAAGTATACTGCAAAGTGGCGTTCCCAGGCGTCTACACGAGGGAAGTCACTACCTCAGAACGGAAATTTAACTTCGAGTTTGCCGCTCGTTCGGCGCCTATTCGGATCTTAACTTCATTAACCTCTTGCGATTCAGATAAAAAAAGGATTGAAGACACTTATGGCCCTGCAATTACAAGTACCCCAGCAACCTGATGAGTTCCGCCCCCGAATATGTGTAGTCGGCGTTGGTGGAGCCGGAGGCAACGCAATAAATAATATGATCAATTCTGGTCTGGAAGGCGTTGAATTCTTAGTCGCAAATACCGACGCTCAAGACCTCTCGCAATCCCTATCAGACAATCGTCTCCAGCTTGGACCAACTGTGACAAAGGGGCTTGGAGCAGGCATGCAACCCCTAGTTGGCGCCGAAGCTGCAGAAGAATCTATGGATGAAATACTTCATCGCCTCGATGGTGCAAATATGGTTTTCATCACGGCAGGAATGGGAGGAGGCACGGGTACAGGTGCTGCACCAGTAATCGCAAAAGCACTAAGAGAGCGTAATATTCTTACGGTTGGCGTAGTTACAAAACCATTTCAGTTTGAAGGAATGAAGCGTGCAACTTTTGCGGATGAAGGGATCGCTAGTCTATCTGAATCAGTCGACACGCTTATTGTAATTCCAAACCAAAACTTGTTCCGCTTGGCAAATGAGAAAACAACTTTCGCAGATGCATTTAAAATGGCGGATAATGTTCTCTTAGACGGTGTTCGCGGCGTATCAGATTTGATCGTTAAACCTGGCATCGTCAACCTCGACTTTGCTGATGTTAGAACGCTGATGACTGTGATGGGCAAAGCGATGATGGGAACCGGAGAGGCGGAAGGCGAAACACGCGCCTTAGATGCTGCAGAGCGCGCGATCGCAAATCCCTTGCTGGATGACATGTCCTTAGATGGAGCCCAAGGCGTGCTGATTAATGTGACTGGTGGTTACGACGTCACTTTGTATGAGGTTGATGCGGTGGCTAATCATGTCCGCGAAAAAGTTGATCCAGAAGCAAATATCATATTTGGCTCATCTGTCGATGAGAGTATGACAGGCACTTTGCGCGTATCAGTAGTTGCAACAGGAATTGATGCAGACCAAATGCGACCTCGCGTGACCAACGCACCAAATCCGCAAGGCACACCCCCAGTTAACCCCGGACCATCTGGAGGTCCCGGAGGAGGAGTACCTCAAAATTCACCAAGAGGCGTAGCACCCACAGCGGCCCCAGCAGCACCGCAATCGCCATTTGGAAGGAGCCCCTTCGCATTCCGTTCCAATAACCGTGATCAAGGACCAACTAGTCACTACGGAGAAAACATTGGGATTGAGACTGCTCCAAGTGAGAACTATGACCATAACGAAATAAGCAATAATTATGCAGCTGTGTTACCTGCTCAAGCTGCACCAAAGATATCCCTAGCATCAGACAGTTCTAGCAGCTCTTTAGAACAGGCGGCAGATTTGTTTGGCGCGCCAGCTAGGCCAGTCGAGGACACAGAAAATAACGCAATCGGTGCACCAGAACGTCAGAAGGGAGGCATCTTTAGCAGGTTCGCGGCAGCAGCAGCGGCTCCAGGACCATTATCTCCGCCCGCGTCAGCTGGCGCTGCAGCTATAGCTGCTTCACAGATAGACTCCCGCGGAAATACTGCGCCAGAAATCGATCCTGAAATTAGATCAGAAGAGGCCGAACCGTTATTGGACCTTGATGCCTCTCATTCGGGGGGATTGGAGCTCAATGAAGAACCGCAGCATAATGAAGCGGGGCCACGCGTGCTAGACATTGATGACAGTGCTCAGTCTGGCCTCGAGGGGTTTGATCAATCTTTTAAGTCGGTACCAGCTTTTCTGCGTCAGCAAAATAACTGATCCACTAAGATTTGACTGGCCAAAAAGTTTTGCGTTTAAGTTCTTAACAAAGCTTAACGCGAGTTGTGTTTTCCCCTCGATATGCGTTAGCTATGAGCTTTTGAATGGAGATGTCATTAACATCTAAACTAGGTTTGGACGAATGGTCAGCATCAGACAAATTCGATGTCGCAAGCTATATAGGGTTTAAGTTTATGAACCAGCGAGCCGACAAGCAACAAACTCTAGCAAAACCAATCGAACTCTCCGGCATAAACCTACACAACGGAGAAGCAGTAAAATTAAGACTATCGCCTGCGGAAGCGAACCATGGAATTAAATTTCTTCGTTCTGATTTAAAAAATGGTTCTCGAATCATCACCCCAAAGGCCAACATGGTAACTGAAACATCAATGTGCACGAGTCTTGCGAATGAGCATGATGGCTTAGTTAGCACTATTGAACACCTGATGGCTGCATTTCACGCGACGGGGATAAGCAATTGCCTTGTTGAAGTTAACGGCCCCGAGTTGCCAATTTTGGATGGTTCAGCTGCCCCTTATGTATCGGGTATCTGCAATGCTGGTCTCGTCAACCAAGGAATTAAGCAGAAGTTCATCCGAGTTTTAAAGCCAATTAAGGTGGGAGATTACCAACGTTCGGCGCAGCTTAGCCCTCACGTAAACTCAGATGACGTAAGGCTCACAGTTGATTTCTCTATAGAATTTGAGGCTACCTGTATTCGAGCGCAGAACTTCTACTTGGACGTAACACCTAGTACCTTTGAACAAGAAATTTCAGCGGCTCGAACGTTCGGGTTTGTAGAGCATTTAGATGCACTCTTAAGTCAAGGAAAGGCTAAAGGCGCGAGTCAAACAAACGCAATCGTTATCAAAAATGGCGTTGTGCAAAATCCTGGTGGGTTAAGATACTCTGATGAGTTCGTGAGGCATAAAGCATTAGATGCGGTTGGGGATCTATATATAGAGGGTTTACCACTTATAGGAGTGTATAAAGGAGTGCGCGCAGGTCATGATGTCACAAATCGTCTGATGCGAAAACTAATCTCTGACCCCTCAAACTATGAACTTACCGAAATATAGGTCGCGTTAGACCAAAGGGTTGTCTACAAAGCACTTATGCTACGCTTCTTTTCAGTTTTATTGCTATGCGTTGGAGTATCTGCGTGCACGGGAAACCAGACAACGGATTTTAATGACAATCTGGGTGGCTCTGCTTTAGAAATTTTTTCAGATGCCGAGGAGGCAGCTAGCCGCAAAAGATACCAAGAAGCAATTGATTTATATGGTGAAGTTGAAAGACAGTATCCTTTAGACCCGCTCGCTATCAGAGCTCAATTGGCGAAAGCTGAGACTCTGTTAAAATATCAGAAATATGAAGAGGCCGTTTCTGCCTTTGACAGATTTTTACAGTTCAATCCGAGCCACCCTGAAACCGCACGGGCAATATACTTAAGAGCACTAGCTTTTTATGAGCAAATACCCGATGTCCATAGGGATCAAGGCGTTACTCTAAAGACTCAAACAGCATTTAATCAATTAATAACGGCTTATCCAGAAACACCTGAGGCTATAGATGCGCAAGCCAAACTAGCCTTTGTTAAAGATCAATTAGCGGGGCATAATCTTATTATTGGAATAACCTATCAGCAGCAAAATCGGTATCTTGCAGCACAGAATCGCTTCAAAACAGTTATTGAAGACTACCCAACCACTGGCCAAATACCGGAAGCATTCTATAGGCTTGTCGAGACCTCTCTTGCACTTGGTCTGGCAGGCGAAGCACAAGCCTACGCCGCCACGTTAGGCTATAATTTTCCCGATAGTACATGGTATAAGCGAGCTTACAATTTACTAACAAATTAGTATTTTGTTCCCCGTTTGATCGGCTTATATCAGTGTCGTGTTAACGCATCTCGCCCTTGATAACTTTGTCCTTATTGATGCTTTAGATCTCGAAGTTAACGAAGGCTTGTGTGTAATTACTGGCGAAACTGGTGCTGGCAAATCAATCCTCCTGACCGCTCTTGGACTTGTAACAGGTGCTAGAGTGCAAGCAGGACTGATAGGACCCCATAGACAGAAATCAGAAGTAACCGCAGTGTTCCAGTTACCCAATGAGCACCCATGTCTGCGAGTTCTCAAAAACCAAGATATAAGCGTGGATTCAGAACTAGTACTTCGTCGTACTATTGGCATGGATGGAAGAACAAAGGCATTCGTAAATTCAACACCAGTCGCTGTCTCGTTGCTATCACTATTGGGTCGGCATTTAGTCGAAATTCAAGGACAGTTTGAGCAACTAGAAGTCTTAAAACCACAAAACCATCGCGTCCTACTAGATCAAGCACTTAATCATGAGACTGCCTTACAAGCTTTAAAGGAATTGCACTCGGCTCGGGAATCGGCAGCAAATAGGCTAAAAATCGAGACGAAGCGCCTCGAAAAATTGAGTGAGGACCAAGAATACCTAGTACATTGTCTAGACGAGCTCGAGGTTGCTCGAATTGAAGAAGGCGAAGCCGAAGAACTTGTAATCCGCAGGGATGCACTCAGAGCGTTAAGCGCAGCCGAAGATTCACTAGGTCAACTTAACAAACTTGTTCAGGGTGATCGGGGTGTGATCGATCAGTTAGCGAGAGCCAGTAAACTCGCTAACCGGCTTCCCTCAAGCTTAGAGGCAGAAATGATAGAAGTGATCCAAAACTTAGAGCATGCGTGGAATTCTAGCGAAAGTGCAGCCAGCTCAATCACTTCTAAACTGATTGAGCTTGAAGGGGCAGAACAAGAACTTGAGGAAGCAACTGGCCGTCTGTTTTTTTTAAAGGACTTGTCACGCAAGCACAACTGTCAACCGCAGGATTTGCTAAGAAAGAAAAAAGAGATTGCCGAAACATTAAAGAGCTTAGAGCAAGGTCAGTCTTACTTAACCGAGCTGAAACAAAACCTCCATGAAGCAACCGAGAGCTATATGATCGCAGCAGATGAACTCAGTAGAGCTCGGAGATCAGGCGCGTTAAAGCTCTCGCACGCAATAAATACCGAACTTCCCGAACTAAAATTACCAGATGCTTGCGTGAGCATTTCTGTAACAAGTACTCCTGATGAACACGCAGGTATATTTGGCTATGACCATGTGCGAATACTCGTGAAAACAAATAGAGGCACGCAGCCCGGACCAATTGAAAAAGTCGCCTCTGGCGGAGAGCTATCGAGAATTCTACTGGCTCTTAAACTTGCTATTTTACCAAATATTGGACCAAGCCCTTTGCTGATTTTTGACGAGGCAGACTCTGGAATTGGCGGTGCTACAGCAACCGCTCTTGGAAGCCGACTTCGCCGTCTAGCTGGAGACACGCAGGTTATTTCCGTTACTCACTCACCTCAGGTAGCAGCAGCCGGTAATTGGCACCTAAAGGTTACAAAGGTCTTTGAACCTAAGCACACGGGCACTAGAATCCACGAATTGAGTAGCGTTGCTCGTACAGAAGAAATTGCGAGGATGCTTGCTGGTAGCCATGTAGGAAAAGAGGCGCTCGAAGCAGCAAGCGCTTTGCGGCAGGAATTTGCCATATGACAAAACTTACCCAAGCCAAAGCCACACGACAGATAGAACTTCTTAGCCGTGAAATCCGAGGTCATGATGAAGCTTACCATCGTGATGATAATCCCAAGATATCTGATTCAGAGTATGATGCACTAAAGCGCCAACTGCTTGATTTTGAAAAACTTTATCCTGATCTCATACTCGCTAATAGTCCTACCCAGATTGTTGGAGCTCCAAGCAAAAAGGGGTTTGGAAAGATCAGGCATGGGGTGCCGATGTTGTCATTAGGAAATGCGTTTAGCACAAATGATGTAATTGATTTTGTATCCAGGGTCCGCCGTTTTTTATCACTGGGCGATGATGCAACTCTAAATTTTGTAGCAGAGCCAAAAATTGATGGACTGTCTGCTGGCCTGCTGTACCGAAATGGTGAACTCGTTCAGGCGGCCACAAGGGGCGATGGCGAAACTGGAGAGGATATTTTGAGAAATGCTCTCACCATTTCTGATATTCCTAGAAACATTGCCTTTAAGGGTGAAATTGAAATCCGTGGTGAAGTCTACATGACTAAATCAGGATTTAAAGAGTTAAATGCTGACCTGACTAATAATGAAAAACAAGGTTTTGCTAATCCACGAAACGCAGCAGCAGGTAGTCTGCGGCAGCTAGACGAGCGCGTGACGGCTAGCCGGCCATTATTGTTTTTTGCATACGCGCAAGGCATCGGAAATGCCCCTTCTCCAACACATGGCGGTTTTCTAAATTTTTTACTGGATCAGGGTTTTAGTACCAACCCATTAACTAAAATCTGCGCTAACGCCTCTGACCTTTTAAATGCACACACGGAATTAGAGGCCATTAGAAGTAGCCTTGATTATGATATTGATGGTATTGTTTACAAAGTTGATGAACTCGAGCTTCAAAAGCGGCTTGGCTTTCGCACACGAGAGCCGCGCTGGGCCATTGCCCATAAATTTGCAGCAGAAAAAGCTCAGACACGCCTTGAATCTATTGATATCCAAGTTGGCCGAACTGGCGCAATGACTCCAGTTGCCAGATTAGAACCGGTTAATGTAGGTGGCGTCTTGGTATCAAACGCTACCCTTCACAATGCCGCGGAAATTCAGCGAAAAGACCTTCGTATTGGTGATTTGGTAGAAATTCAAAGAGCTGGAGATGTCATTCCACAGGTCACACGGGTTCTCAATCCGGATCAGGCGGATCGAGGATCGCCTTTTATTTTCCCCTCCTCTTGCCCAGAATGTGGATCGGTTGCTCTAGCCGAAGGCGATGACGTTGTTGTGCGGTGTCAAGGCGGATTAAAATGCGGAGCGCAGCGTAGTGAACGACTGAAACATTTCGTATCTAGATCCGCCTTGGATATTGATGGTTTAGGTGATAAGCAAATCGAGTTGTTTTCAAGTAAAGGTTGGCTAAGGAATTATGCTGATATCTTTTATTTACCCCAGCGGGCATCGGAAATAAAAAAGCTAGAGGGATTTGGTCAAAAAGCGCTAGAAAATCTGACGTTAGCTATTGAAAAAGCCCGTAAGGCCCCTCTCGATGCTATTCTTTTCGCACTTGGGATTCGCCACTTAGGGAGGACCAACGCGGCGTTAGTGGCAGAACATTACGTTTGTTCAGACGCCTGGTTCAACGCGATGAAAAACCTTAATTCTGAGGAACAGTCCCGCTTATGCAGTATCGATGGAATAGGGGAAACGCTCGTAACATCATTAGTGGATTACTTCTCTAATAATGAGAATGTAAAAGTTGTTTCAAGTCTATTGGGAGTTATGCAACCCACGGACTATAGCAAGAGGGGTCTGCATGACGGTCCCTTAGCTGGAATGAGTTTAGTATTTACTGGCGCTCTATCTCTGATGACGCGAGAGGAAGCTAAAGCCCGCGCTGAAGCAGCTGGCGCGAAAGTACTTAGCGCTGTCTCTGCCAAAACTAATTTTCTTATTGTTGGCGAAAAAGCCGGGTCTAAAGCGAAAAAAGCAGAGCTCTTGGGGGTAAAGATTTTAAGCGAAAAAGATTATCAAAATATGGTTGATCAAAAGTAGTATTAAGCCCTGCTATTTGGAACAGCACTACTGATTGGTTAACGAGCCAAAGTTCCGGCTAATTCAGCTTGGTAATTTTTGAGCCACGCAGCCTCTTGATTAGAGAGTAATTCCCACACTATCAAACTCTCATCGAACGGTGCCTTAGTTAAAGTCTCGAAACCAAGCCAACCTGGAGCAATTTCAATAACCAGTAGTAGATTCTCCGACCTAATACCGTGAGAACCCTCTTGATAAAATCCTGGCTCGTTGGAGAGGATCATACCTGGCTTCAGTGCCCATTCTGATACTGGTAGGTTCGGGTGGGCAGATAATCTGGGCGGGCTCTCATGGACGCCTAACCCAGCTCCCACTCCATGACCAGTGCCATGATTATAATTAAGCCGCTCATTCCATAGCGAAACACGAGCAACCACATCAAGCTGATGTCCGGTGGTACCCACTGGAAACTGCTGCAATGTAAGAGCGATCATCCCCTTTAAAACAAGAGTAAACTGATTGCGACGCTCTTCGCTAACCTCTCCAACGGCCAAAGTACGCGTTACGTCGGTCGTCGCACCTGGATATTGTGCGCCAGAATCCAAAACAATAAGATCGCCATTCACAAGTCGCCGATTGCTAGTTTCAGAAACTCGATAATGAGGCAGCGCGCCATTAGGTCCAGATCCACAGATCGTATCAAAACTCGGCGATATCATGTCGTTAGACTGTCTTCGAAATTCAGCAAGCTTTTTAACAAGATCAAGCTCTGTCAAAGTCAGCTTATCCTGCTCCTCAAACCAATCGATAAAAGCAGTTAACGCCTTGCCATCTTTAGAGTGTGCAGCTCGTATTGCTTCAATTTCACCAATGTTTTTGATAGCCTTAGCTGCTCTGATAGGACAGGATTTAGGAATTCCACGATCTCCCAAATGTTTAACTATTGCCTCGCACGTGCTGGCAGGGTCAAACTGAATGGGTCCTATAGATAAAGCTGCTAACAGCGCAACTCGATCTTCAGGCAAATAGATTTCTAAATGACCTCCAACCTTCAAAAGACCAAAGGCGACTTGCACAGGGGTGGTTACTAAATCGCTACCACGTTTATTAGTAAGCCACGCTAATGCATCTGGCTGAGTTATAAGGAGATTATTGCCATGACATTGCGCTAATATGCGGCTGCTTTTATCTGTCCACACCTCTCCCACAACGTCAGCAGCAAGTTCGAACGTATCCATTGACTGAAAACTTGGCCGGTCATCCCATGCTTGATCGACCAAGTTATCAGGCACTGGAATTAGATGAGCGCCTGGTAGAACCGATAGTTGCTCAGTTGTAAATAACCAAGGATCATAACCAACCTTCTTGCTCGCCAATTTACTCGCCATTAAGCTTAGTCCACCCTCATGGACTTCCCAGGGTTGATCCGAAAAACTCTCAGTTGCTTGAAGAACATAGCGACCGTCAACAAGAAGAGTGTGCGGCCCAAGCGGCGTAATTACAGCAAGTCCCGCAGATCCACCAAAACCACTTACCGCTTTTAACCTCTCGTCACACAAACGGACTTCTTCACCAAAAAAGGTGTCCGCTCGGGGGACGAGATATGCATCGAGGCCCTTTTGCTCAATTAAAGAACAAAGATTTAAAAGTGTTTTGTTAACCATTGTATCGACCATTGACCATCATGATAGCCCTCCAATCTCTTCCAGCCAAGCTTTACATATGCATTTAAAACAGCCACTTCCTGCTCAACTAACAGACCCGCGAGAAGCAAATTGCCCTTGGAATTAGCAACGTGGGTTAGTTGCGGTGCTAATTTTATCAAGGGATCAGCAAGTATATTCGCAAATATAAGGTCATAATTTTCAAAACCTAAATCTGGCGTGGCTCCCAAGATGTACTCCACTCGCCCGCAAAGATTGTTGACCAGCAAATTATCTTGAGCAACTTTCAAACTATCTTGGTCAAGCTCAATACCAACTACTTGAGCCTTGCTCGTCTTTGCAGCAGCCATTGCAAGCACCCCGGAGCCACACCCCATATCGAGCACTTTTACAGGCGCTAGTCCCATGCTCAACATCTTATCGTAAAAACTGAGACACCCCCGAGTTGTCTCATGATGGCCAGTCCCAAATGCCAGCCCAGCCTCAATTAGCAAATCAACTTTCTCATCAGTGGGGGCAGTGGAATGCCCCCCACGAATATAAAATCGACCTACTTCGACAGGTGGCAGATTATCTTGAGTAATTTTTACCCAATCTTGAGGCTCTACCGGTTCCTCGGTCACCTTAGGCATTTCAAAAGCCGCAAGATCTGAAATGACTGAAATGAGAGCGACGGCATACTGAGCTGCGCTTGTATTATCCACGTAAAGATTGCATCTTATTGGAAAGGTCGGGTCACTCCGTTTCAAACCCAAGCCGCCAGAACTGTCAGCAGAACGATCAAAGACTAAGTCTTCGATTACATCCAAACCCGCCGCTAATTTTTCTGCGGCGAATTGGGGCACCGAAAAAGAGAGCTTAAGCGTCATGCAGCTCGGGGTAGGTCATACTCTGACCAGCACTCCTCTAAAGCATCAATCAAATGATCAATATGCTCGTCAGTATGGAGGGGCGTGGGCGTGAAGCGAAGACGTTCTGATCCCCTACTAACGGTAGGGTAATTTATAGCCTGTACATAAATGCTATGTTTTTCAAGCAAGCGATTACTCACCTGCTTTGTCTTTATCGCATCGCCGATAACTAATGGAACAATGTGCGTCTGAGCATGAACTACTGGTAGCTTGGCTTTTTTAAACCGTTGCCGGAGAGTGGATGCTCTCTCATGTAACATCCCCCGCTCTTGCTGACTATTCCGCAGGTGCTGAACGGATGCCAACGCACCTGCAGCGATATAAGGAGGCAATGATGTAGTGAATATAAAGGCTGACGCTTTAGAGCGGATCCAATCTATCATGATATTGTCGCCGGCCACATAGCCCCCTAAACATCCAAAAGCCTTCGCAAGCGTGCCTTCTATAAAGTCTAAACGATCAGAAAGCCCCAGTTCTTGCGATTTACCTGCGCCTTCCCGACCATAAAGTCCGACCGCATGAACTTCATCAACATAGGTGAGCGCGCCATATTGTTCGGCCAAATCGCAGAAACCTTCCATTTCACCAATAGAGCCATCCATTGAATACACAGACTCAAACGCGATTAACTTTGGACGCGCACCTGCTTTTTTTAACTCAGCCTCAAGTGTCTTGAGTTGATTATGGGGAAAAATAACTTTTTCAGCTCGCGATTGACGGATCCCTTCAATCATTGATGCGTGATTTTTCTCATCTGAGAAAACGATGATATCTGGAATATTAGATGCGAGTGTCCCTAAAGCAGCAAGATTAGAAATATATCCTGAGGTAAATAGCAGAGCAGATTCTTTACCATGTAAACTCGCTAACTCTTGCTCTAATTGCACATGCTGATGAGTGTTGCCACCAATATTACGTGTACCACCCGCTCCTGATCCCCGAACGCGCATTGTACTCTCTATTGCGTTAAGAACTTTTGGGTGCTGTCCCATCCCCAGATAATCATTTGAGCACCAAAGCTTGATTTGACGCGCGCCGTCGGGTCCATGCCAGACGGCATTTGGAAAGTCACCTGCCTGTCTTTCAAGCTCAGCAAATGTGCGGTAACGCCCCTCAGCACGAAGCGCATCTAGATCCGCGCTAAACAAATCATGATAATCCATAACTGGGCCCCTAGACCTCTTGCAGGAGACAATCCAGCTTATTAGAGACCAAGCTCTAATGCAAAATGTCGCTCTTATTCAGCTTAACGTTGGTCCTAATCCAACAGATAACCTCCCAATTACTGTGGCCTACCTTAGAGAGGCAGCGGATAAAGGAGCAGATTTTATTTTGACACCTGAGTGCAGTAACTATTTGTGCGCGGAAGGGGCCAATACTCGCACAAGTGCGAGGCTAGAGGAGCAGGATGAACTATTACAAAGCGCTAAGACCATAGCAGCCGAGTACAAGATATGGATATGCCTCGGATCTCTAATTTTGGCGCAAAGACTAAGTGATAAATTACTAAATCGGCAGTTTCTCATCGATCCTAATGGGAAAACCTTTGCTATTTATGATAAAATCCATTTGTTCGACGTAACGCTCA